>NZ_JADIKJ010000017.1:0-180246 GCF_044904675.1 Dyella jejuensis
CGACAGACAGCCAGTCTGCCTTCCTCGCTCCTCAAAGCCGGGTACATCCATGTACCCTCCCCGCGTGCGCCGACGAACCTATGGTCTGCGAACAGACAGAGCTGGTGACGCCTACGTAGCATTGATCAGAGCATCCCTAGGCAAGTAAAAGGCAAGCCGGGGCGATGCATCGAACGTCCTACTGGCAATGCGCGACGTCTTCGCAAGCCCGCCCCTCACCCCAACCCTCTCCCCAGCGGGGAGAGGGAGCCGCTCGACGCCAGCGTGGCTGGCACGACGCAGGCCCGGCCCTCGCTATTGCGGCTAGTCTATGAGCGCATATCCAACGGGGAGCCACCATGAAGTCGAGTCATGCCGCGACAGCCATACGCACGTTCAAACCCGCGCTGCTTGCGCTGCTGCTTAGCCTGAGCGCCGCCGCGCTCGCCATGGATGACGCGCCGCCGCAGCAATACCCGAACTATCCGAGCGAAACACCAACTCGCTTCACGCCGGCCACCGGCCGTTTCGATTATGTCGAACGCGACGTCATGATCCCGATGCGCGACGGCGTGAAACTGCATACGGTGATCCTGATTCCCAAGGGTGCCCATCACGCGGGCATGGTGCTGACGCGCACGCCCTACGACGCCAAGGAACTTACGCATCACGTCCTGAGCGGCCATCTTGGCCCCATGCTCGAAGGCTACGACAACGCCGCCGATGTCATGGTGGAGGACGGCTACATCCGGGTGGTGCAGGATATCCGCGGCAAGTACGGTTCCGAGGGTGATTACGTGATGAACCGGCCGATCCACGGTCCGCTCAATCCCACCCCGGTCGACGATGCCACCGATACTTACGACACCATCGACTGGCTGGTGAAGAACGTACCGGAGTCGAACGGCAAGGTCGGCACCATCGGTATCTCTTATGACGGTTTCGAACCCTTGATGTCGCTGGTACATCCGCATCCGGCACTGAAGGTCGCCGTGCCGATGAACCCGATGGTGGATGGCTGGATGGGTGACGACTGGTTCCATCACGGCGCCTTCCGCCAGCAGAACATGTCCTACATCTACGAACAAAGCGCCAGCCGCGACAACAGCTACAAATGGTGGACCAACTACCACGACGAATACGACCTGTTCATGCAGGCCGGTTCCGCCGGCGAACTCGGCCGCCAGTACGGCATGGAGCAGCTCGGCTTCTGGAACAAGGTGATCGCGCATCCGGCCTACGATTCATTCTGGAGCGACCAGGCAGTCGACAAGGTGCTTGCCGCACAACCGTTGAAGGTGCCGGTGATGCTGGTGCATAGCCTGTGGGACCAGGAGGATATCTACGGCGCGCTGGCCGTCTATCGCGCGATCAAGCCCAAAGACACGCGCGGCGACATGGTGAAGCTGGTGCTGGGGCCATGGCATCACGGCCAGGAAATCGAGGAAGGCAGCTCGCTCGGCGCAATCCGTTTCGGCAGCGATACCGCCAAATATTTCCGCGAACACATCCTGCGTCCTTACCTTGCGCAGTACCTGAAAGACGGCGCGCCCAAGGCCGATATCGCGCCGGTCACCGCTTTCCAGACCGGGAGCAACACATGGCAGCGGCTCGACCGCTGGCCGCTGGCCTGCGAGGACGGTTGCACCGCTAAAAGTCGCGCGCTGTATCTGCAAGCAGGGCAGAAGCTGAGCTTCAACGCACCGGCATCCGGCACCGCCTACGACGAATACATCTCCGATCCCGCACACCCGGTGCCGTTCCGGGCACGTCCGATCCAGCCCATCGGGTACGACAACGGCCTCACCTGGCCGCAATGGCTGGTGGACGACCAGCGCGAAGCATCCGGCCGCACGGATGTGGTCACCTACGTATCGGACGTCCTCACCCGGCCGCTGACCATCAGCGGCACGCCGGTGGTGCATCTGGTGGCCTCCACCAGCGGCACGGATAGCGATTGGGTCGTGAAGTTGATCGATGTCTATCCCGACCAGGTGGCCGCGCAGCCCGAGCTGGGCGGCTATCAGCTGGCCGTGGCCATGGATATTTTCCGTGGCCGCTATCGCGAAGGTTTCGACCATCCGCAACCGCTGGCCGCCAACCAGCCGCTGGCCTACCGCTTCGACCTGCCCACGGCGAATCATGTCTTTCTTCCCGGCCATCGGCTGATGGTGCAGGTGCAATCCAGTTGGTTCCCGCTGTACGACCGCAATCCGCAGACCTACGTCCCGAACATCTTCTGGGCCAAGCCCGGCGATTACCGGACAGCGACACAACGCATCTATCACTCGGCAGGCCAGGCCAGCTATATCGCGCTGCCGGTCATCAGCGATTGATCGCAGCATGCTTGGCTCCCTCTCCCCTCCGGGAGAGGGTTGGGATGAGGGGCGGCTCTTGCGTTGAACTCATCCAGCGAACGCGCCTCATTCAACACTGGCGCAAGATTGCCCCCTCACCTCGATCCTCTCCCCGGAGGGGAGAGGAGGAAAAGCAGCGTGCTCACGGCCGAACCATCCCAGGACTTCCTTACCCGGCCTCCTGGGTGTAGAACCGACCTACCCGTTCCTCCTGACCGTTCGACGCATGAGCGACCATCATTTCCTGATCCGTCTCGCCGAGGATGATGACGACTTCATCCTTGGCCTGGTTCCGCGCTTCGTGGATTTCCTCCTGCCTGCCTGGCGCAAGCGGCACGAATGTATCGAGGGTATCCGCAAGGACCTCAGTCGCCACTTGGACGAACAACCCGCCAACAGCTACGTATTCGTCGCCGAAAACGAAGACGGCGAGCGCGCAGGCTTCATCCACCTGCAGAAAACGCAGGATTACTTCACCGGCCGCACCAATTGCCATATCTCGGATATCGCGGTCGCCCCACGTCACGAAACCCAGGGCGTCGGCAAGGCCCTGATGGCGCACGCCGAGGCATGGGCGCGCGAGCACCAATGCCAGTTGATCACCCTGGCGGTGTTTCCTGGCAATGAACGTGCGCGTGCCCTGTACGAAGCCGCCGGCTATCAGGTCGACCTGCTGAGGCTGGCCAAGCCAGCGCATTAAGGATGCTCTGATCCATGCTACGCAGGCGGCATGATGTCCAGAAGGCTCGCAGAGTGTGTTGGGCGGCGCCGGAAAGACTGGCCGTCTTGCCAAGCCGCGCGGCGCACTCTGCGAGCCTTCTGGACATCACCCCATCGCTTTAAATTCAATATGTCGGGGCCAGCTCTGTCTGTCCGCATCCCTTCCTCGCTCCTCAAAGCCGAGTGCATCCATGCACTCTCCCCGCGTGCGGCCCGTCGTCTCGACAGACAGCCAGTCTGCCTTCCTCGCTCCTCAAAGCCGGGTACATCCATGTACCCTCCCCGCGTGCACCGACGAACCTATGGTCTGCGAACAGACAGAGCTGGTGACGCCTACGTAGCATTGATCAGAGCATCCTTAGGGCTGTCCACATCATCGGCGTAGCCCGCGTTAGCGTTGCGTGGCCGTCAGGTGGTAGTGCGTGATGCGGGCTTGGCTGGTTTGCCAAGACAAGCCGCGCTGCCCTTATTGCGCGTCGAGCCAGCGCCTCGCACGCTCGCCGCGCAAACGCGACATGCCTTATGTCACTGTCGCGAAGATGGCAGATGCGATGTGCTGGCGCTTTGGATTTCGACGGGATTGCCATGCAAGGGGAAGGTTCCGAACGGTCGATGACGCGCCGCGATCTGCTGCGCATGATCGGCCTGAGTGCAGGCGGCGCCGCGATGTATCAGGCGATGAATCGCCTCGGCTTTGCTGCCGACTCGCCGTACCAAGGCCCGCCCGCGCTGCAAGGCGCGCCACGCGGCACTTCCGTGCTGATCCTGGGCGCCGGCCTTGCCGGCATGGTGGCCGCCTATGAACTACGCCGGGCGGGCTATACGGTGCAGGTGCTGGAATACAACCATCGTCCGGGCGGCAGGAACTGGACCCTGCGCGGTGGCGACACGTATACGGAGCTGGGCGGCGACACGCAGCATTGCCAATTCGAGCGCGGGCTGTACTTCAATCCAGGACCGTGGCGCATTCCCTATCATCATCGCGGTCTGCTCGATTACTGCAAGAAGCTCGGCGTACCGCTGGAACCGTTCGTGCAGGTCAACTACAACGCATACCTGCATGGCGCCGATGCGTTCGGCGGCAAGCCGCAGCGCTACCGCACGATCAACGCGGATTACCGCGGCCACGTGGCCGAATTACTGGCGAAGGCGACCCGGCAAAGCCAGCTCGATGCGGCAGTGAGCAAGGATGATCAGGCACTGCTGCTCGATTCGTTGCGCCAGTGGGGTGCCCTCGACCAGAACTACGCCTATGCAGCGGGTGCCACGGCCAGCAATCGCCGCGGATACGACAAACCGCCCGGCGGCGGCCTTTCCGCCAAGCCGGTGGATTCTCGGCCGCTGCAACTGCACGACGTACTGGATTCACGACTCTGGTCGAACCTCACCGAAGGCGAGACATATGAATTCCAGACCACGCTGTTCCAGCCGGTCGGCGGCATGGGGAAAATCGGCGAAGCATTCGGCCGCGAACTGGAAGCAGTGATCCGCTACAACGCGAAGGTGACCGCCATCCAGCAGGACGAGCATGGCGTAACTGCCGTCTACGAAGATGCGCGCCATCCCGGTCGTTCGATGAAAGCACGCGGCGACTGGTGCATCTGCACGCTTCCGCTTTCCATCCTTAGCCAGATCCCGATGAATGTAGGCGCGTCCATGGCCGCGGCGATCGGAGCCGTGCCTTATGCGGCAACGGTCAAGATCGGCCTGCAATTCAAGCGCCGCTTCTGGGAAGAGGACGAAGACATCTACGGCGGCATTACCGCCACCGACCTTCCGATCAATACCATCAGCTACCCGAGCAACGACTTCAACAGCAGCGGCAAGGGCGTGCTGCTCGGCGGCTACCTCTGGGGCCTCAACGCCTACCAATTCACCGCCATGACGCCCGGGGAACGCATTCGCAGGGCGGTGGCATACGGCAGCCAGATTCATCCGCAATACAAGGCGGAATTCGAAAACGGCATGGCCGTGGCCTGGCATCGTGTTCCCTTCACCATGGGCTGCTTCGCCGCCTGGTCGGACGAGATGCGTGCCAAGCATTACCAAAACTTGTGCCAGGTCGACGGCCGCATCGCACTGGCCGGCGAGCACGCATCGTACCTGCCGGCATGGCAGGAAGGCGCGGTGACGTCAGCACTGGACGTGGTCGGCCGAATCCATCAGCGGATCGTCGCGGGAGCCTCGGCATGAATCGTCGTCATATCAGGCGTTCGGTCTGCGCGGCTGCGCTGTTCGCCTGCATCGGCATGCTGCATGCACAGTCCTCCGATCAAGGGCTCTACACCCGCGCAACGCTGAAGAATGCAAACGGCGAAGCCATTTTTCGCAGCATCTGCCAAGGCTGCCATATGCCCGACGCCAAAGGAGCCGTCGGCGCCGGCACCTATCCCGCGCTGGCCGGCGACCCGCGACTGGTGTCCGCACCTTACATGGCCGCGGTGATCCTGTTCGGACGGCACGACATGCCGTCTTTCGAAACCACGCCGGCATCCATCCGCAACTACGACGCCAAACTGAGCGACGCGCAGATCGCGGAAGTCGTCAACTACGTGCGCACGCATTTTGGCAATCATTACACCGATAGCATCAGCGCCGCCGAGGTTGCCGCCATGCATCCATAAGGGCATGGCGCCGTTGCAGCGGCCAGTCGCCGTATCGATTCACGCGGACAGTTCCCGGTCTCGGGCGGAGGAAGCAGCGTGTAACTTGCCATGTCATTCGGTCCACGCCTTGGAGGCCAGGGAACTCACGGTCCACGATCCGCCAGGCAATCGATTGCCGTTTGTCGGCACGATCAGCACCCTGGCAAATTCAAGGCAAAAAAGAAGCCGCCCATCGGCGGCTTCTTTTTAAACGATATTGGAAGGTCGTCAGTTCTTGGTAGCGTTCGCCGCCTCGACCTCTTCGCGCTGCGCCAGGCGCTGACCCACGCGATCGATGTTCGCCAGCGACAGCAGATGGGCGTAGATCCAACCCAAGGTGCCATCGGTGAGGAAGCGGTGCGTGGTTTCCGCGTCGAGCTTGCGCAGCTTTTCCTCGCTGACCACGAACAGGCCATTGAGGTTGAGCACGTTGCCGTTGCGCTGCAAGTGGATATTGCGCGGCTCAAGCAGGTCGTACTGCTGCAGATCGGCCATGAACTGCCTGGTGCGCGCCACGTGCTGCTGGAATTCGCCGAGGAAGTTCACGGCGTTCTTCAGCATGTCGGTTTCGGTGCCGTCGTCCTTGAACAGGCGCTCGCCCTCCTGGTCGCTGAAGCCTTCATAGCTTTCGTCGAGGAACACCGTGAAATCGTCACCTTCCGCGCCGGCCGGCTTTTCCGCCAGCACGAACGGATAGCGGCGCACGAAAGCAGGGATGTAGACGCCCGGCGCCCATTGGCCGTCGGTGTCCAGGAACAGGTTTTCATTCTGGCGCAAGCCGAGCAAGGCCATCGGACCGGCATTGGCCATGTCGGTGCCGGCGAACAGGATCGGGATATCGCGCGCCGCGACGGGAAATTCGGTGCAGGTCAGCGGCACGGAATGCACGCCGTGCGCGAATTTGAGGTTCTGCACGCCCTTGATGCGCAGATCCTTGTGGGCGGTGCGGTTGAGCGGCACCGGCCGTTCGTAGAAAAGTACTTCAGCCACGTTACTTACCTCTGCCCCGCCGTGCCGGGGCCGCCACCCAGGCTTCCCCTCCCAAACCCGGCGTCGGGTCTACAGATGAACAGCCACTATATCAGCGCGGGGTTCCCGGGGCGAATCAGTCCAGCCCTCGCTTTCGAGGCTCCAGCGGACTGTTTTTGCATGCGTTTTGCAATCGACTTGGTCTATGCTGCGGAAAAACCGAGCACCGTTGCATAGGATGGGGCGCTCTTTCGCTACTGGGTGAAGGACGAAACGCATGCTTATGGAAGTGCCAAATCGGGGCGACCTTAATTCGACCCGCGTGCTGTCGCTGGATGCCGCCGGCCGGATCCTTGACTGGATCAGCTGGCAGGACGCGGTCTGCCTATATGTCCGCGAGGCGGTCGCCTGGACCCTCGGCGATCCCTGCCTCACCGTGCACGGCGGGCATAATCGCAGCCTGGGCATGCAAAGCCGCATCGAGTTGCACCCCATCGTCGCCAGCACCGGCCACTGCCGCGACCACGCCATCGATCCGGCGCCCGCACTGACCAACAGCGCCCTGTTCGGCCGCGATCGCTACCTTTGCATGTACTGCGGCGAACGCTTCAGCCGCGGCGAACTGACCCGCGATCACGTACTGCCGATTTCCAAGCGCGGCCGCGACGAATGGGAAAACGTGGTCAGCGCCTGCCTGTCCTGCAATCTCAAGAAGAGCAACCGCACGCCGCAGGAGGCCAACATGCCGCTGCTGGCCGTACCTTACCGGCCCAGCTGGGTGGAGCACCTGATCCTGTCCAACCGCAATATCCTGGCTGATCAGATGGAATTCCTGGTCAGCCATCTGCCGCGGCATCGGCGCGAAGCCATGGCGTAAGCGGTTTTTACCGCTGCGCTTCATGCTGGCTTTTTGCGCCTGTTCGAGGCGGCCCACGCGCCGATGGAATGCGAACAGGCCGGACGGGCATAGCCGTGGCGCCCTTGCCCCTCCTCGAAGCAGGGCCAACAATACCCTGATGATCGATTTGTCTCGTTATCCCCTGTTGTCCGCGATCCAGGCGCCGGGCGATCTGCGCCGCGTCCCCGACAGGCAATTGCCGGCCGTTGCGGATGAGCTGCGCCGCTACCTGATTGAAGCCGTGGCCAGCTCCGGCGGCCATTTTGGGGCTGGCCTGGGCGTGGTGGAACTGACGGTGGCGTTGCACCGGGTATTCGACACGCCGAACGATCGGCTGATCTGGGACGTGGGCCATCAGTGTTATCCGCACAAGATCCTCACCGGTCGCCGCGACCGCATCACCACGATCAAGAAAAAAGGCGGATTGGCGCCATTCCCACGCCGCGAGGAAAGCGAGTACGACAGCTTCGGCGTCGGCCATTCGTCGACCTCGATTTCCGCCGCGCTGGGAATGGCGATCGCGGCGCAGCGCAAGGGCGATCCGCGCAAATTCGTGGCGGTGATCGGCGATGGCGCGATGACCGCCGGCATGGCCTTCGAAGCCTTGAACCACGCCGGCGACCTGGGCGCAAACCTGATCGTGGTATTCAACGACAACGGCATGTCGATCAGCGAGAACGTGGGTGGCCTGGCGCGGCGCCTGGAAAAGCGCGTCGAAGGCGTTTCCGTGCCGAGCACGATGTTCGAGGAACTGGGTTTCCGCTACAGCGGCCCGATCGATGGGCATGACCTGCCACGGCTGCTTGATGCCTTGCGCACGGTCAAGGATCTGCCCGGCCCGCAACTGCTGCATGTGATCAGCACCAAGGGCAAGGGTTATGCGCTGGCCGAACAGGCGCAGATCGAATACCACGCGGTCGGCCCGTTCGACCCGCGGGCGGGCGTGCTGAAGAAGGCGGGTCCTTCGAGGCCGACCTACAGCGATATTTTCAGCGACTGGCTATGCGATATGGCCGCCATCGACGAGCGCCTGTTCGGCATTACTCCAGCCATGCGCGAAGGCTCGGGCCTGGTGCGCTTTTCGCAGGCCTATCCGCAGCGCTATTTCGACGTGGCGATTGCCGAGCAGCATGCGGTAACGCTGGCCGCCGGCATGGCCTGCGAAGGCGCCAAGCCGGTAGTGGCGATCTATTCCACCTTCCTGCAGCGCGCCTACGATCAGGTGATCCATGACGTGGCGTTGCAGAATCTTGACGTGACCTTCGCCATCGATCGCGCCGGCGTGGTCGGGCCGGATGGCGCCACGCATGCGGGCAGCTTCGACCTGAGTTTCCTGCGCTGCCTGCCGAACATGGTGCTCATGGCGCCGGCCGACGAAGACGAATGCCGCCGCATGCTCACCACCGGCTTCCGCCATCCCGGTCCGGCGGCGATCCGCTATCCGCGCGGCGTCGGGCCTGGTGTGGCGGTGCGCAGCGAGCTTGAGGCACTGCCCATCGGCAAGGCCCAGTTGCGCCGCCGTGGGCGGTACCTGGCGATCCTGGCCTTTGGCGCCATGCTCGCCCCGGCCGCCGACATCGCGGCGGAATTCGACGCCACCCTGGTGAATATGCGGTTCGTAAAGCCGCTGGACGAGACCATGATCCTCGAACTGGCCGCCAGCCATGACGCCTTCGTCACGATCGAGGACAACGCCATCGCCGGTGGCGCCGGTTCGGGGATTGCCGAATGTCTGGGGGCACATGGCGTAACATTGCCGCTCCTGCACCTGGGCCTGCCCGATGCATACCTGGAACACGGCAGCCGCGAAGAAGTATTGAGCGACGCCGGACTGGACCTTCCCGGCCTCCGCAAGGCTATCCTGGCCCGCTTTCCACACGCGGGCCGTTTGAACCAGGCGGGCGCCTGAAGCACGAAGAACGTTGTTGAAAGTGCCGCAACCTGCGTTCCTGGCCCTTCAGGAACCAGGGCAAGAGGCGTGAATATGGCCTTTGCGCGCGCCCCTTCTCCCCCGCGAAAGCAGGGAGAGTCCATGGATGGACCGGCTCCCGGAGCCCACGTGAGGAGGCGGCCATGTTGGGCAATCCTGGTTTTTGCCACTTTTGATTGAGGACCGTTTGGCCCGTGACCGAATTTATCGTCCGTCTCGTCCAGTTCTGCCGGCGTTTCGCCGCTTTCGTCGTGCTGGTGTTCTTTGCGCTGGGGGCGGTCAGCATCTGGGTAGCCGCGCACCGCCTGGGCGTGGACACCAACACCGACAATCTTTTTGCCAGCAACCTGCCTTGGCGGCAGCATGCGATGGCCTTCGACCGCGAATTCCCGCAGTTCAACGATGTATTGGTGGCGGTGGTGCGTGGCGCGACGCCGGAGGAATCCGACGAAACGGCCGCCCAGCTGGCGAAGGCGATGGCAGCGGACAAGCAGCATTTCCGGGACGTGAGCCGTCCGGACGCCGATCCGTTTTTCCGCCAGGAAGGCCTGCTGCTGCTCGATCCGGATGATCTGTCCAAGCTGCTCACCTCGCTGATGAATGCGCAGCCCCTGCTCGGCCCGCTGGCGGCCGATCCGTCCGCGCGCGGGTTGTTGAACGGGGTATCGCTGATGGCGGCGGGCGTGCGTATCCAGCACGCCGACCTCAGCCCTTACAAACCGGCGCTGGATCAGTTGCGCCAGGTGCTCAACAACGCCGCCGACGGACACCCCACGCCGCTGTCCTGGCAAAACCTGCTCGGTTCCGACGTCACGCAGCAGCCGGACAACGTGCGCCTCGTACTTACCCATCCCGTGCTCGAAGAAGGTTCGCTGCAGCCGGGCCGCGCCGCCACCAAGGCCCTGGAACGTATCCGCGACACCCTGCCGGACGCGAAAAGCGGCCGCGTGCGCATCGACTACACCGGTTCGGTGGCGCTGGCCGATGTGCAATTCGGCGCGCTGACCAAGGGCATCGTCGCCAGCACCGTGGTAAGCCTGCTGCTGCTTGCGCTGTGGCTGTACCTGGCGATGCATTCGCTCCGCCGCATCATTCCGATCCTGCTGACCTTGCTGGTGGGCTTCGCGCTGACGATCGGCTTCGCCGCGCTGGCAGTGGGTACCTTGAACGTGATTTCGGTGGCGTTCGCCGTACTGTTCGTGGGCCTGGCGGTGGATTTCGGCATCCAGTTCGCGGTGCGCCTGCGCGAAATGCGCATGATCCATCCCGAGATCGACGTGGCGCTGGCCGAAGGCGCGCGCGTATCCGGCAGCCAGATCGCGGTCGCCGCCGCCGCCACCGCGTGCGGCTTCCTGGCGTTCTCGCCGACCAGTTTCGTCGGCGTCGCCGAACTTGGCACCATTGCCGGCGTCGGCATGGGCATTGCGCTGGTGTGTACGCTCACCCTGTTGCCCGCGCTGCTGAGCCTGCTCAAACCGGCGCGCCAGAGCAAGGAGCTCTCGCTACCCTTCGGCCCGCGGCTGGACGCGGCCTTGCATCATCGCCACAAGCCGGTATTGATCGTCTTCGCGATGCTTGGCGTGATCGGCCTGGTGGCGGCGGTGCGGATGCCGTTCGATGCCAACCCGCTCAATACGCAAGACCCGCACTCCGAGCCGATGCGCACCTTGCGCAGCATGGCCGACAATCCGATCACCAATCCCTTCAACATCAACATCATGGTGCCGACGCTGGAACGCGCACGCGCCCTGACCGACCAGCTGTCGAAGCTGCCGGAAGTATCCAGCGTGATTTCAGCCGCCACCTTCGTGCCGGCGGACCAGCAAGCCTCGCTCGACCAGTTGGACCAGGCGCAAGTGCTGATGCTGCCTTCGCTGGACGTCGACCCTTCCGCGCCGCCGCTGACGGCAGCGGCATTGCGCTCGGCCATTGCCGACACGCATGACGCCATCGTCGATGCCAATGCGCAAATGCCGGCCGATTCTCCGCTGCGCAGCATCGACGCCGCGCTGCAACGACTGGCCAAGGCGCCGGACGACCGGCTGCTGGCCATGAACGAAGCGGTGAGCCGTTTCCTGCCGGCGCAGCTGGCGAGCCTGCGCGATGCGCTCAACGCGAAAGCGGTCACCCTGGCAACACTGCCCGAGTCGATCAAGCGCGATTGGGTCAGTCCCAACGGCCAGGTGCGCATCCAGGTTTCGCCGACGGTCAACGAACAGGATACGGCGGGCTTGCGCCGCTTCGTGGAGGCCGTGCAGCGTATTGCACCGGATGCCGGCGGTCCGGCGGTGACCACCATCGCCTCGGCCGATACCATCATGCGGGCGTTCAAGCAGGCGGCCGTACTGGCCACCATCGCCATCGCCATCGTGCTGCTGCTGGTGATCCGCCGCCTGCAGGACGCGGGCATCGTGCTGTTGACGCTCGGCATGTCCGCCTTGCTCACCGCGCTGTTCGCGCGCCTGCTGGGCATGGCGGTGAACTACGCCAACATCATCGCGCTGCCGTTGCTGCTGGGCGTAGGCGTGTCATTCAACGTGTACTTTGTGATGAACTGGCGCGCGGGCATGCGGCGCTTCGTGAGTTCGGCGTCCGCGCGCGCGGTGCTGTTCTCGGCGCTGACCACCGGCACCGCGTTCGGCTCACTGGCGCTGTCGCACGATCTGGGCATGGCGAGCATGGGCCGCATGCTGCTGGTGAGCCTGGTGGCGGTATTGCTGGCTACCTTCGTTTTCCTGCCAGCCTTGCTCTATGCGATCAAGCCACCGGTGCAGGTCAGCGGCACCGGGCACTAGGCCTGTTTCCCGGGTTGGCGCGGTCGTGTACCTCCGTACACGACCCGGTGATGACGCCCGCTGCTGGAAAACAGACTCGACCCCCCGGATCAGCTTTGGTTTCGATCCCGGTGACCACTCGCCCCCGGGGCGAGAGTCACGCGAACCGTATGGCTTGCGCTTACGTCCACCGCGCCGCACTGACGCGGTCGCGCTGTTCCAGGTCGCGGGCGGTGAAGATGTCGGCGAAACCCGCGTTGCGCAGCAGCGCGCGCGCTGCATCGCCCTGGTTCCAGCCGTGTTCGAACAGCAGCCATCCGCCGGGCAGCAGATGGCGACGGGCTTCGTGCACGATGCGGCGAATGTCGTCCAGGCCATCGAACCCGGATGCCAGCGCACTCATCGGCTCGAAGCGCAGGTCGCCCTGCTGCAGATGCGGGTCGTCGCTCTCGATGTAAGGCGGGTTGGAGACGATCATGCCGAAACGCCGCTCGCCCAACGGCGAGAACCAGTCGCCCTTAAGGAACGTGACGTTATCGATGCGATGACGCGCTGCATTGCGTTGCGCCACCGCGAGTGCGTCGACGCTGATATCGGAAGCCACCACGCGCGCATGCGGGCGCTCATGCGCCAGCGCCAGCGCGATCGCGCCGCTGCCGGTGCCCAGGTCCAGCACCTCCGATTGCGCATCCGGCGGCAGGCGCTCCAGCGCCAGTTCGACCAGCAGCTCGGTTTCGGCTCGTGGCACCAGCGTCGCCGGCGTGACTTCCAGTTCCAGCGACCAGAAGCCGCGTCGACCGGTGATATAGGCAACCGGTTCGCCCTTCCCGCGCCGATCGATCAGCACCGCGTAGGCCGACGCATGTTCTGGTGAAAGCACATCCTCAGCATGGGCGATCAACCAACTCCGCGGCTGTTCCATGGCGTATGCCAGCAACACGTCCGCATCGACCCGGTCGCCGAGTCGATGCGTGGCCGCCAGCAAAGCTTCGCGTACCGTGGCCATGGCGTGCCGACGATCAGCGCAGGATGGCAGCAGGATCCTGCCTGGACTTCAGCGCCGCGCACAGCAACGTCTGTTCGCGCGTCTGCGCCAGGCCGCGATCCGCGCCGGAGATGTCCTTCAGACGCGGCGCGAAGTACGCCTGCAGGCGATCGGCTTCGGCCTTGGAGCAGCCGCCGCCACCAACCAGTCCCGGCAACATGCCGCCGGCAAAACTGCCGGTACGCGCCAGCACCTGCGGGTAGTGGCCGGTGAACCATGTCCACAGGCCGTTGCGCGCTGCGGGCGTGGCATGGCTGCCGCGCAGGATCATCGCCATCTCGCCCACCTTCACCTGTTGGCTCAGCGCGAAGTCGCGCACTTGATCGGCCAGCGCCGGATCTTCGACGGCGCTGAGGCCGGTCAGCATGGCATTGCGCAGGTCGGGACTGGTGGTCTTGGGCAACTCGGCAATCAAGGTGTCCACGGCCGGCTTGCCACGCTCCTGCACGGCAACGGCGAGCGCCATGCCGAGCAGATCCGGATTCGCCGCATCGAGGCTCAAATGCCCGTCAGCCTGTTTGGCAAGCGCGGCATCGCCTTGCTTGAGCAACGCGGCACGAACCTCCGGCACCTTGAACTCCAGGGCGAGCACATTGGCCAATTCGCTGCGCAACAGCTCGTCGGCGCTGTTCTCGCCGGGCTTGCGCTGATAACCCAGCTGCTGCATGCGCGGCAGATAAGCATCTTTCACCCAGGCCACTACCCTGGCGCGCTGCGCATCGGTAACGGCTTCGTTGCGGTAGATCCATTCGACAGTATCCAGCGGCGCGACCACCACATCGCGGGTCGCCACGCTGGTCAGCGGTTTCAATGCGGCCATCGCTTCGCCCGCATTCCATTGCGCCTTGCGGAATCCCGCGTCGATGCTGTCGGCATAGGCTAATTGTTCCTTGTCGTTCAGCGCGCCGATGTGCCGGGTAAGCTCGGCCCACTCCTGCTTGCCGAGGCTGAAACGGTAATAACCGCGCGCATCGGCATTAGGCATCACCCAGGTCGCTGCGGCGGCGTCCGGCAGCACCATGCTGCCGGTGGACTGGTCGAGCATCTGGCAACTGGTCTTGACGCCATCGGTAGCACCGTAGCGCACGCACACAGGAATACCCCAGGTACGATTCGTATTGCCGGTGCTGCCGAATGGCAGGTAGCGATCCTGGCTCAACTGCAGCACGGCCTTGCCGTTCTTCTGTTCCAGCTTCGCCTGTACGTAAGGCACGCCGGATTGGTCCAGGAAGCTGTCGAAGGCATGCTTGAACGTGCCGCCCTGGCCGGCCGCGGCAGCGATGGCGTCGACCAGGTCGCTGGCGGTGGCATTGCCGAACTTGTGCGCCTGGATGTACGCGCGCATGCCTTTCTGGAAAGTGCTCTCGCCAACATAACCTTCGAACATGCCGATCACCGCCGCACCTTTCTGGTAGGTGATGCCGTCGAACGCGGTCTGGATATCGCCGTTGCCGGTGATCGGCTGGCGGATCGTGCGCGCACTGGTGAGGCTGTCGTTCTGCATCGCCTTTTCCGCTCCGCTGACGCGATCCAGGTCGGCCCGGTATTCCGGATGCACCTTCATGGTGACTTTTTGCTGCATCCAGGTAGCGAAAGCTTCGTTGAGCCAGATGTCGTTCCACCATGCCAGCGTGACCGTATCGCCGGTCCACTGGTGCGCGAGCTCATGCGCGGTCACATTGAAGGAACCACGCACGTATTGCGCCGGCGAATCGGGATCGAGCAGCAGCAGCCAGTCGCGGAAGGTGACCAGGCCCGGGTTTTCCATGGCGCCGGCAGCGAAATCCGGCGCGGCGAGCAAATCGAGCTTGCCGAACGGATAACCGAAGCCGTAATAGTTTTCCAGTGTATGGATGATGCTTGGCGTTTCGCTCAGCACGTGCTGCATGCGATGCGCTTCGCCGTGCGCGGCAACACCGCGCAATGGCAGCACTTCGCTGCGGTAATCGTCCGGCGCGATGTCCGGGCCGTTCGCGATATCCCATGGACCCACCGCGAAGGCGACCAGGTAAGTCGGCAGCGGACGGGTCTGCGCAAAGGCCACGGTTTTCCAGCCCGGTGCTGCCGCCGTCTCGTTGATCTGCCTGGTGTTGGCGACCGCGGTGAGATCCGACGGAATGGTCAGCGTGAGGTCATACGGCGTCTTGAATCCCGGCTCATCGAAACCGGGAAAGGCGAAGCGCGCGCTGATCGGCTCCATCTGCGTCATCGCATACGGCACGCCGGCGTGGCTGACTTTGTACAAGCCTTGCAATTGCTGGTTGAGCGGTGCGGAGTAAGTAAAGGTCAAGCTCAACTGCTGCGGTTTCAGGGTGGCGCCGAAGTCCACGCGCGCCACGCCCTCCTTGGGCGCGGCGGCAACGTATTTGGCGTCGTGCGTGCTGCCGTTCGCTTCGGTGACGGTGACTTTGCTGACGCGAAGGTCCGCGCCATCCAGCCATACGTGATCCGCCGCCTGCTTCAAGTCGAGCTTGATGGTGGTGACGCCGGAAAATTCCGCCTGCGAGGGATCCACCTTGAAGGCAAGCTGGTACGACTGCGGCACCGCCCACGCCGGCAATCGGCCGTGCGGCGCCTGGTCATTGGGCGTCGCAGCAAACGCCCCAGCGCAGCAGCTGGCCAGTGCGGTGAAGAACAAGGGGCGGATAAAACGTTGCATGGCGAGCCTCGCTTACGGCGTCAAAAAGGAATGACGCTAGCCCACGTAGGCGCTTTGCCACAGTGCCATAGGGCATAGCCCTCTGATCGGAACGACCAGACCTGCATAAGCTTAATGCCGACTTACCTACGAGCGTCGTGTCGATGCTGGATCACCGGCCGCCAACTGCCTATTCCACCGCGCAGCCGGTGCATGTCTTCGTATTGGAAGACCATGAAGAACTGCGCCGGGAAGTTCTGCTGCCCGCGCTGCGCGCGCATGGCTTTCGCGTGCAGGGCGCCGCTACCGCCGCCGAGTTCTACCGCCTCATGCTTGCGCAGCGTTTCGATATCGTGGTGCTGGATATCGGCCTTCCCGACGAGGATGGCCTTGCCGTAGCGAAGCACCTGCGCTCCGTGTCGGACATCGGCATCGTGATCCTGACCGGGCACGAAGGACGGCATCATCATCTGCGCGCGTTGCAGAGCGGCGCTGATTTCTACCTCGTCAAGCCAGTCGACCTGGACCTGCTGGCCGCCACCGTGCAAAACCTCGCCCGGCGCCTGCCTGCGAGGCAAGTGCGCGATGCGGCGCCAATACCCATGCAGCCCTTGCGTTGGCGGCTCGAGGCCGGCGGCTGGCGACTGGTATCGCCGCGCGGGAAGGTCGTTGCGCTCACCGCAATGGAACAATGCATTGCAGCGACACTGGCCGCGGCGCACGGACAACCGGTATCGCGTGACGCATTGATTTGCGCGCTCAGCCAGAACGCCTGCGACTTTTTCGATCCGCATCGGCTGGAGATGACGATCCACCGCTTGCGCCGCAAAGCGCTTTCGATCGCCAATGAAATACTTCCGCTCGTCACTGTGCGCGGAAGTGGCTACATGCTTGCCTGTGACAGCGATTCGTCGATGACGCTGTCGTCATGACCTGTTCGAACCGGCAATAACGCCGAACAGCGTGTAAATCGTTTAACCATTTCGATGTAAGCCAATTCCTTCATGGAAACTCGATTCTCTTTCGGCACCGTGTCGTCCTGCGCGGCGAGAAAGCGCGCGCGCCGCATTTTCCGTCAATAACGAAAGCTTTCATCGCTCTAGCGTCGCGACCTGACGCAACGCACGCGAATGTGAGAAAGCGTGAGAGTCGGTGAGGTTGCGTGCGTGACACCCCCGCTCGGCGGAATCAATGCTCCGCGTAAGCGCGATCGCTCATCCCATCCCAGGACCAAGCGGCGCCAAGCGAAAAAAAACACGCAGTGGCTCTCATACAGACACCGCATCTCGACACCGCATGCACAGATCGATGCGCATGCGGCTCATGCACATGGAGAGGAAGGGAATGAACAAGATCTACAGCAAAATATGGAATGCCGCGCTCGGCATCGTCGTGGTCGCATCCGAACATGCAAGCAACAACACTGTCGTTATCGGCAGTCACGCGCGTACCGCGCGAGTCATCGCCCGCAGCACGCTCGCCGCAGTCATCGGGCTGATACTGCTGCCCTCCGTGGCGCGCGCGGATGTATGCACCGGCACCTTTGCAGCCGGCATGGAACCCATCGCCGCTTCCAACGCATTCGCTTGCGGCAGCCTGGCGCTGGCGAGCGGCAATTACGCCACGGCCATGGGCAATCGCTCACTTGCTTCCGGCGAGTACGCCACGGCATTTGGATATGCCGCCCAGGCGCGTGGCTCCCACAGCGTGGCCATCGGGCATGATGCCCTCGCTTCCGGCCTTTCCAGCGTGGCCATTGGCCGGGATAGCGAAGCATCGGCGGACAACAGCGTCGCACTCGGCCAGGGTTCGCTGGCGGACCAGGCCAACACGGTCTCGGTGGGCAGCGATGGGCACGAACGCCGCGTCACGCACGTGGCCGATGCCGTGGATCCCTATGACGCCATCAACAAGCGCCAGCTGGATACGCTGGCCGGCAGCGTGAGCGAAGCACAGCACTACTTCAAGGCCAGCGGCAGGCAGGACGGCAGCGACGATGCCCAGGTGAATGGCGACAACGCCGTAGCCGCCGGCGCGGACAGCCTGGCCAACGCCAACGCCGCCACGGCCGTGGGCAACCAGGCGATCGCCTTCGGCATTGGCAGCTCCGCCTTTGGGCAGAATGCGGTGGCCTATGGCGACGCTTCCGTTGCCGTCGGGCAACGCGCCGCCGCATGGGGCTTCGGCAATATTGCCTTGGGCGCTTCTGCCCTGGCCGACGCGGACCAGGGTGCCACCGCCCTGGGTACGCTGAGCGAAGCATCGGGAACCGGATCCACGGCGCTCGGCAGCGCGGCCAGTGCCATCGGCGACGAAAGCCTCGCCGCGGGCTTCGGCGCCTCCGCCTATGGGGAAGCAAGCGTAGCGCTCGGCCAGGACAGCCAGGCATTGGCGGATAACAGTGTCGCACTCGGCCAAGGCTCGCTGGCGGACCAGGCCAATACCGTCTCGGTAGGCAGCGATGGGCACGAACGCCGCATCACCCACGTGGCCGATGCCGTGGATCCCTATGACGCCATCAACAAGCAGCAGTTGGATGCCCTGGCCGGCAGCGTGGGCGGGGCGCAGCATTACTTCAAGGCCAGCGGCAAGCAGGATGGCAGCGACGACGCGCAAGTGAACGGCGACAGCGCCGTAGCCGCCGGCGCGGACAGCCTGGCCAATGCCAACGCCGCCACCGCCGTGGGCGCCCAGGCGGTCGCCTTCGGCATTGGCAGCTCCGCGTTTGGACAGAATGCGCTGGCTTTTGGCGATGCCTCCGTCGCCATCGGACAAAGCACCCTCGCATGGGGCTTCGGCAACACGGCCCTGGGGGCCTCGGCCGTGGCCGACGCAGACCAGGCTGCGACCGCATTGGGCGCGCTTAGTGAAGCATCGGGTACCGGCTCCACGGCAGTCGGCGGTGCTGCCAGCGCCATCGGCAATGGAAGCCTCGCGGCCGGCTTCGGCGCCAACGCCTACGGCGAAGCGAGCGTCGCCAACGGCGCCTACAGCCTTGCCGCCGGTACGTTCAGCGTGGCCACCGGGCATGATGCAGCGGCCGTCGGTAACGCCGCCATCGCCATCGGCAATGAGTCTGCCGCACTGACCGACGGCACTGTAGCGATCGGCGGCAACAGCAAGGCGGATGGCTATCAAGCACTCGCGGTCGGTGATCAGGCCAAGGCCGAGGGCGATTTCGCCATGGCACTGGGCGGCAGCAGCTATGCACGGCAACCAGGTGCGACGGCCATCGGCAATGGCGCTTCGGCAGACGAACTGTTCAGCACGGCAGTCGGCTTTGGCAGCGTTGCCTACGGCAGTAACAGTGTCTCGCTCGGCGTCAACGCGCAAAGCCTGGGCAGCTCGAGCATTGCCATTGGCAGTTCGGCGATGAGCGCCGGAGCCTATGCCGTAGCCATTGGCGGCAATGCGCAAACCAATGGCATTGGCAGTACCGCGATTGGTTTCTTCGCCGAGGCAAGCAACTACCAGAGCACTGCCCTTGGCACCTTTGCCACGGCCAGCGGCGTAAACAGCACTGCCGTCGGCCTGGGCGCTACCGCCGAAGACTTCGCCACCGCCACCGGCGTGAACAGTTACGCCGAAAGCAGGGGCACGGCCGTGGGCGTCAATACCGCAGCCGGCGTCGCGGGCAGCGCATTCGGCATGGAAAGCTGGGCTCAAGGCGAGCAAAGCACCGCGCTCGGCTACAACGCCTGGGGGATCAGCGACAATTCCACCGCCGTGGGCGCGAATGCATGGGCGCAGGGTGAAAACAGCGTTGCGCTCGGCCAGGGATCCTTGGCCGAACGTCCCAACTCGGTGTCGGTCGGCGCGGCACATGATTGGCAAGGCCTGGACGGCACCGGGTTCAAGGCCATCGATCGCCAGATCACCAATGTCGCTGCCGGCACCGAACCCACCGACGCCGTCAACAAGTCGCAGCTGGATGAAGTGGTCGATGTCGCCAACTCAACCCATCGCTATTTCGCGGCCAACGGCAAAAACGACGGTACGGACGATGCACTGGCCGTCGGCGACAACGCCATCGCCATCGGCGCCGACAGCCGCGCCAATGCCAATGACAGTATCGCCATGGGCCACGCAGCAACGGCCGATGGACTACGCGCGATCGCCATCGGCCAGGACGCAGTCACCAACGCCGACGATGCGGTTGCCATCGGCAATCAGGCAGCAGCCGCCGGCGCAGATACGGCGGCCCTCGGCAACCGCGCGCGCGCCAGCGGCACCGGCAATACGGCCATCGGCGCCCGGAGCCTTGCTGACGGCGAAGAACTCGCCAGCGCTTTCGGCGCCGGTGCGCACGCGGCCAAGACGGCGACGACGGCCATTGGCAGCCAAAGCACTGCCCTTGCCGACAATAGCGTGGCGCTAGGTACCAATGCCTATGTCGGCGAAAGCGGTTTCGGCGGTGCCGCCCTGGGCACGGAAGCCTCGACCCTCGGGCGCTTTGGGGTCGCCATGGGTTCATTGAGTTCCGCCTACGGCGATGGATCGGTCGCCATCGGCGGCGTGTACGAGGAGAACTTCCGCAATACCTCGGCGTCGGGCCGGTACAGCACCGCGCTGGGTGCCGGCGCGATGGCGGTCGCCGACGGCGCCACCGCGCTCGGCGCGAACGCGACAGCGGGCGGCGCCGATTCCGTAGCCCTCGGCAACAACTCGCTGTCACTGCGCGACAACTCCATCGCCGTCGGCAATGAACTGACCGGCACCACCCGCCAGATCACCGGCGTAGCCGCGGGTACCGAAGCCACCGATGCCGTGAACAAATCGCAGCTCGATGCGTTGAGCGGCAGCGTAAGCGACGCGCAACACTACTTTGCAGCCAACGGCAAAAACGACGGTACGGATGACGCCGTAGCCGACGGCGCATATGCCACCGCATCCGGCGCGGGAAGCGCGGCACACGGCGACAAGAGCGTGGCCATGGGCAATAACGCCAACGCCAATGGCACGCAGAGCATCGCCATCGGCGATTCGTCTATCGCTGATGGGCAATCGGGGATCGCGCTTGGCCCGCACGCACAAGCGAACGGTGATCTATCCGTGGCCCTTGGCTACCAGTCGCGCGCCGCGTATGGCTCGCTCGCCCTGGGCTCCTTCGCGCAAGCAACCGGCGAGGTATCGATGGCGTTCGGTCCGCTGGCAGCTGCCGTGGGGCATGGCTCCATGGCGTTCGGCGGACTGGCTCACGCGAGCGGCACTAATGCGGCGGCCTTGGGCACCGGCGCCGGCGCTTATGGCGAAGGTTCGATAGGCCTGGGCGCGTACAGCGATGCCGGCGTCGATCATTCGGTGGCCTTGGGCGATTACTCGGTTGCCGATCGCGCCAACACGGTTTCAGTCGGCAGTGCCGGCGCGGAACGCCAGATCACCAACGTGGCCGCAGGCACAGCGGACACCGATGCGGTGAACATGGGCCAGCTGAAAGACGCCACGGCAAGCTCCAGCCATTACTTCAAGGCGAATGGCGACGGTAACGATGACGCTGTCGCCGATGGCCAGTACGGCACCGCCGCAGGCTCGGGCAGCTACGCCATGGGCACGGGCGCATCGGCCTTCGGCAGTGGCGCCAATGCCATCGGTCAATTCAGCACTGCATCGGGCTACGGCAGCAATGCGATCGGCGACGATAGCGTGGCCGTCGGTGCGGGCGCTGCAGCGAACGATAATCAGACGACCGCGATCGGTGCAAATACCGAAGCCACCGGCGTGCGCAGCGTGGCAGTCGGTAACCGTGCCGCCGCGATTGCGCCGCAAGCAACCGCCATCGGCAGCGACGCGCTTGCATCGGGTGAATACACGCTGGCCGCAGGCTTCGATGCGGTATCGCGTGGCGCAGGCTCGGTAGCGCTCGGCGCCTACAGCCGTTCGATCGGCGATTTGAGCGTGGCATTGGGTAACGGCAGCGACGCCGATGGCTTCGGCGGCACGGCGCTGGGTACCGGCGCCTGGGCCGTCGGTGACGAAACTACCGCGCTGGGCCATGCTTCCACCGCGTATAGCCCCGGTTCCACCGCGCTCGGCTTTCGCGCAACGAGCTATGGCACCTATAGCCTTGCGCTCGGCACCTACAGCCGCACGCTGGGCGAACAAAGCGTCGCGATCGGCTTCGGTAGCAGCGCGGTTGGCGACAACAGTGTGGCCCTTGGCAGCGGCGCGATAGCCGAGCGCGATAACGCCGTATCGGTAGGTAGCGCCGGCGCGGAACGCCAGATCACCCACGTTGCCGACGCCACGGAAGACAACGATGCGGTGAACCTTGGCCAGCTGAAGGAGGCCACTGCCGGCACCAACGCGAGCAACCATTACTTCAAGGCGAATGGCAACGACGACGGCTCGGATGATGCATTGGCCGACGGCGCCTATGCGACTGCCGCGGGTTCCGGCAGCTATGCCAAGGGCACGGGTGCCTCGGCTTTCGGCAGCGGCGCCAACGCCATCGGCGATTTCAGCACCGCGTCCGGTTATGGCAGCAGCGCCGTGGGCGATGACAGCGTGGCGGTAGGCAGCGGCGCCAATGCCAATGCGTCGAGCACGATCGCGCTGGGCGCCAACGCGGCAGCAAATGGCGTGATGTCCAATGCGGTCGGTGCGGGCTCGTCCGCCAACGGTGATTATTCGCTGGCCATGAACGGAGGTGCCGTCGGCAACGGCGCCAACTTCGGCACCGCCATCGGTTACGGCTCCTATGTCAGCGAGGGCTCGCTCAGCTCGATGGCACTGGGTCCCGCAGCCTCCGTCATCAACGGTGCGCAAGGCGCGATCGCCGTGGGCGCCAACGCCATCGCCGCAAACCATTTCGCGGTCGCCCTGGGCGGATACGGCGTGTTCTTCGACCAGACCACCGGCACCATCCATCTCGGCGGCGCGCTCGCAACGGGATTGAGTGCAGTCGCTTTGGGTGGCGCTTCACAAGCCACGGGTGACGAAAGCGTCGCCATCGGCACCGGTGCCAGCGCTGCGGGGAATCGTTCCGTCGCCCTGGGCGCGGGAGCAGGCCTCGATGGCCTCACCGATCAGAGCGTCGCCATTGGCGAACTGAGCAAGGTCAGCGGTGCGAATGCTGTCGCGCTGGGCGCCCTGTCGGTCGCCGACCGCGACAACAGCGTCTCGGTGGGAAGTGACGGGGCGGAACGCCAGGTCACCCATGTAGCCGCTGGCACCGAAGCAACCGACGCGGTCAACCTGTCGCAGTTGAATGCAGTGGCCGATGCAGGCGCCCCGACCAATCGTTACTTCAAGGCCAATGGCAAGAATGACGATACGGACGACGCACTCGCCGGCGGCGTGCAGGCGGTAGCCAGCGGCGCCAACGCCAAGGCAACGGCCGATGGTTCCGTAGCCCTGGGTGGATGGAGCACGGCCTCCGCAGTGCAAAGCACCGCGGTGGGTTTCAGCGCCAACGCCAGCGGCAATGCCAGTCTCGCACTGGGCGCCTACAGCACCAGCCTGGGCTACAACAGCGTTGCCCTGGGTAACGGCAGCATTGCGGATCGCGACAATGCGGTTGCGGTGGGTCGTACCGGTGCGGAACGCCAGATCACCCACGTAGCCGCCGGCACCGCGGACACCGACGCCGTCAACCTGGCCCAGCTCAAGCAGATCGGCATGACCGACGGCAACGGCAGTTTGCTGCAGGCCGTGACCTATGACGGCGGCAGCAATATGGACAGGATGACCTTCGGCGGAACACACGGCACGACGCTCTCTAACGTCGCAGCGGGTATCCAGGGTAGCGATGCGGTCAATGTCGACCAGTACAACTCGCTGGCCAGGACGATCGGCGGGGGCGCCGCCATCGGTGCCGATGGGTTGATGAGCGCACCCATCTTCAACATCCAGGGTGCCAGCTATGGCAACGTCGGCGACGCCTTCGGTGCCGTGGACAGTGCGGTTACCGCATTGGGCAACCGGGTGGGCTCGCTGGAATCGAAAATCGGCTCCTCGGATTCCGACGGTTCCGTCCGCCATCCAGAACATGGCCATCACCACGGCAATGGCGATGCAAACGGCAACCCTTCGAACACCGTTGCCATCGGCACCGGCTCCATGGCGGATCAGCCAAATGCCGTATCGGTCGGCAGCGCCGGCAACGAGCGCCAGATCACCAACGTGGCCGCGGGCGTGAATCCCACGGATGCGGCAAACGTAAGCCAGGTGACTGCCGCTACCCAGCAAGCCATCGATGCGGCACAGGCCTATGCCGACAACGGTGACGCGCAGACGTTGAGCAAGGCCAATGCCTATACCGATTCGAAACTGGCCAACACCGTAAGCAGCGATGACTTCAACGCATTCCGCGACTCGGTGAACAACCAGTTCCACGCCGTCAACCAGCGCCTGAATCGCGTGGGCGCCATGAGTACGGCGATGGCCGGCATGGCCGGCGCCATTGCCGCGGCGCCCGGTACCGACAACCGCATCAGTGCGGCGGCCGGCACGTATGGCGGCGAAGGTGCCCTGGCGGTTGGCATCTCTCGCCGTATCGGCAGCAACGGCGCGGTGCTGGTCGGCGGCTCGGTGTCCGGCGGCGGCGAAGCCAGCGGCACGGTCGGCGTCAGTTTCGGCTGGTAACGGTTCGCGCCCTGTCCTGCTTCCGGGACAGGGCGCGCTTTGCGCGCCACGCCAGTGTGGCGCTGATTTCCTTTCATCCATCCGGGGCGCGGAAGCCCCGGTCTCCTCACTTCAAGGAACCTCATATGAAGCCATTCCCTTCCATTCGCATCAGCGCCATCGTCGCTGCCCTTGCCGTCGCCATTCCAACGGCCCAGGCGGCCGACGCTTCCGCCCTGCCTGCGCCAAAAGCGCTTGCCAGGCTGAGCGTGGCAACCGAAGCAAACCAGACCTACAACCGTTTCATCGTGACCTATCGCGATGGCACCAGCGAACGCAGCAACCGCAATAACGCCGTGCAGAACATCAACGCCGCCATCGGCCGCGCGGGCCTCGGCCGCGCAACGATTTCATCCACCGGCGCCACGATCGCGCCGCTGCAAGCCAGTTACCAGCGCAAGCTGGCCATCGGCGCCGACTTGATCCGCACCTCGCGCGCCTTGAACCAAAGCGAGGCAAACAGCTTGATGCGGCAGATCGCTGCGGACCCCGCGGTTGCGCATGTGCAACCGGATTTCAAGATGCATGCGGTACGCGATATCGCGGCTCCTGCCGACTTGCAGGCGCGCGCCCAGGCCGCGATGCAGGCCTTTACGCCCGACGATCCCAACTATGCGCAATATCAGTGGGATTACTGGGATGCCACCGGCGGCGCCAATACCAATAATGCATGGGAACTGGCCGATGGCACTGGCGTTACCGTGGCGGTGATCGACACCGGCATCACCCAGCACCCGGATCTCGACCTGTCATTGGCGGACGAAGGCTACGATTTCATCAGCGATGCTTACGTATCCGGCCGGGACACCGACGATCGCGCACCAGGCGGCTGGGACCTTGGCGACTGGACCACTACCGAACCCTATCTCAGCGATACCACTTGCGTGAGTGCCGACAACCCGGCCGAACCCAGCAGCTGGCATGGCACGCATGTCGCCGGCACGGTTGCCGAGCTGACCAACAATGGTATCGGCATGGCCGGCACGGCGTACAACGCCAAAGTCCTGCCCTTGCGCGCACTCGGCCATTGCGGCGGCTACACCTCCGATATCGTCGATGCAATCGAATGGGCATCGGGCGGCCATGTGGAAGGCGTCCCGGACAATACGCATGTTGCACAAGTGATCAACATGAGCCTCGGCAGCGGTGATGCATGCACGGCTAACGACGCGACCGGCGTAGCGGTAGCGGATGCATTGGGCCGCGGTACGACCGTGGTGGTCGCGGCCGGCAATTCCGGCGCCGACGTAGCGAATTTTTCACCGGCAAGCTGTCCGGGCGTGATCGCCGTGGCGTCGAGCGGCATTACCGGCAAGCGCGCGTTCTATTCCAACTATGGCGCGGGTGTCACGCTCGCCGCTCCAGGCGGCGGCATCTATGCGAACGATGCCAGTTCGGGCCAGCAGGTGAATGAGGGATTCGTGTGGTCTGCCATCAATGACGGTGATACGACTCCGGAGAATCCCACCTACGGCGGTTACGCCGGAACCTCGCAAGCCACGCCGCACGTGGCCGGCACGGTTGCCCTGATGTTGAGCGCGGCGCAAGCCGCCGGTTTGGCTGCACCGTCGCCTGCGGACATCAAAAACATGCTGGTCGGCTCGGCACGTCCCTTCCCGGTGGCCGAAGACCATCCGATCGGCGCGGGCATTGTCGACGCCGCCGCCGCCGTCAATGCCGCGCTGGGTAATGACAGTGGCAATCCCGATGATGGCGCGAATGCCATTGCGCTAACCAACGGCGTCATCCTGCCGGGTCAATCCGCAGGCTACAACGGCAGCATTCTTTACTCGATCGTCGTACCCGCTGGCGCCACCACGCTGAATATCCGCAGCCTCGGTGGTTCGGGCGACACGACGCTGTACGTAAAGGCCGGCAGCGCGCCCAGCGCCGATGGCAGCAATGCGGATTTCGTCTCGGCCAAGCCGGGCAACAACGAAGCTGTCGTCATTCCCAAGCCGCAGGCGGCCACCTACTACATTCTGCTGGCGGCGAAGAAAGCCGATACACAGGTGTACAACTTCACCAACGTTTCGGTGCTGGCTGCTTACAAGCCCTGAAAAAAAAACCTCCTGCAAAGGGCATTACCGAAGACCCCGGCCGTGCGCCGGGGTCTTTTTTTAAGAACGCGATCGCCATGCGGCGCCCGCGAAGAAAAATACCGGCGATGACGTGCGCCGATCGAACTTGCATTGTCTACATCGATTGTTACCACAGGGTTCATAGCCATGGCCTATTATCGGGCGATCACTCCGGGGACAGGCCATGAATCTGCGCGACCTCCACTATCTGGTTTCCCTTGCCGAGCATCGGCATTTCGGACGTGCCGCGGAGGCATGCTTTGTCAGCCAGCCAACCCTTTCCACACAGATCAAGAAGCTGGAGGACGAGCTGGGCGTCGCCCTGGTCGAGCGCACGCCGCGCAAGGTATTGCTGACCGAAGTAGGCCGCGAGATCGCCAACCGGGCACGCGATGTATTGAATGAGATCGAGCAGATCAAGGGTATCGCGCGGCGCACGGTGGATCCGGAAGCGGGCACGGTAAAGCTGGGCATCTTTCCTACGCTGGGTCCTTACCTGCTGCCCCATGTGGTACCGATGCTAGGCAAGCGTTTTCCGCGCCTGGAGTTGCTGCTGGTGGAGGAAAAGACCGAAACGGTCTTGCACCGCCTCCGCGAAGGAAAACTGGACGCCGGCATTCTCGCCCTTCCGCTGCACGACGATAACCTGCACGCCGAATTCCTGTTCGAGGAACCGTTCCTGTTGGCCGTACCGCAATCGCATCCCCTGGCTCACCGGACCCAGCTGAAGCTCTCCGATCTTTCCGATCAGAACCTGCTGCTGCTAGAAGACGGTCATTGCCTGCGCGACCAGGCGCTGGAGGTCTGCCATATGGCCGGCGCTGGCGAGAAGAGCGGCTTTCGCGCCACCAGCCTCGAGACGCTGCGCCAGATGGTTGCCTCCAATGTTGGCATTACGCTGTTGCCCACGCTCGCGGTGAAACCGCCGGTGGCGCAGGCACCGAACCTGCAATTGATCGAATTCAGCGGCCATCCGCCCAGTCGCCGCATTGCGATGGTGTGGCGCAAGAGCTCGGCGATGGGCGATTTCCTGCAACAACTGGCGGAAGTATTCAGGAGCTTGCCGCACGGCTTGCTCGATCCGCACAGCGCCGTGAGCGCGCCGGGCAGGCGGCGCCGTATCGCCTGATCGTTGCCGATCAACGCAAGATTGAACTACGCGGCGGTAACGGCTGGCGCGAATAAGAGCATGAACGCACTAGCGTCGTGAGCCGGCCACCGTAACACTGGCATCCATGCTTAAGCATGGCGCGAAAGGATTGCGCGCTGCCCGCGTGCCCTGCGTTGGGCAGCATCACTGCCGGCTATCTCAAACTCCCACCGGACACGACACGCCAGTCCCGCCCAAGCCGCAATAGCCATCCGGATGTTTCGACAGGTATTGCTGGTGTTCGTCTTCGGCAAAATAGAACGGTGCGGCCATGGCGATCTCGGTAGTAATGGCGCCATGGCCCGCGCGCGCGAGTTCCGCCTGGAAGCGCCTGGCCGACGCCTCGGCAGCCTCGCGTTGCGCCACGCTGGACGTATAGATGGCCGAACGATATTGCGTGCCGGTGTCATTACCCTGTCGCATGCCCTGGGTCGGATCGTGACTTTCCCAGAACACTTTCAACAGCGCGTCCAACGATATCGAGCCCGGATCGTAAACAACCTGCACCACCTCGGCATGACCCGTCATGCCCGAGCACACTTCGCGATAGCTGGGATTGGGCGTGTAGCCGCCGGCGTAGCCCACCGCCGTAGTGAGCACGCCGGGAAGGCTCCAGAACTTGCGCTCCGCGCCCCAGAAGCAGCCCATGCCGAACAGCACGCTTTCGCTGCCGGGAAACGCCTCCTGTTGCAGCGCCCGGCCATGCACATGATGGCGGGCGGAAGGCACCAGCGATTGTTTGCGACCGGACAAGGCTTGCTCGGGGCGAGGCAGGCGTTGTTTCCAGGCACCGATACCAAGCATGACCGTACCCTCCTTTCCGTCCGACTGCGGCAATGGATTCCAGGTATAGCCGGAAATCGGTCACGCAACCGTCAATAGTGCAATAACGCATGCAGCGGTACGCTGTCGGGCCACAACGCGCGCCCTTGCAAGGCCAGCAGTTCGATCACCACCGAGGCGCCAACCAAGTCCGCGCCAAGCTGCCCAAGCAGATTGCGCGCCGCGCCCAGGGTACCGCCGGTGGCCAGCACGTCATCCACCAGCAACACACGCTCGCGCTGCCGCAAGGTGTCTACGCGAGCTTCCAGCCGATCGGTGCCATATTCCAGCTGGTAGTCCGCATGCATCACCGGCGGCGGCAGTTTGCCGGGCTTGCGCAGCGGCACAAAGCCGGCGCCCAGTTTCTGGGCGATCGCCGCGGCAAAGATGAAGCCTCGCGATTCGACGCCGCACACCGCCTGCACCTGCGCATCGCGCCACGGCTCGGCCATGGCGTCCACGCAACGCGCAAAAGCGGAGGCATCGGCAAGCAGCGGCGTGATGTCGCGGAAGACCACGCCCGGTTTCGGAAAATCGGGCACGGCGCGGATCAGGCTTTCAAATGAGCTCATGCATACTCCAGTCGACTTTCAGGCGGTCGCGGCGCGTCGGCGCGGACGCAACGCGCCGAATAGGATACCCGCCAGCGCAAGGATCAGTCCGCTCCAATCGCCGTAACCGGTCGGCCGACCGAGCAAGACCACATCAAGCACGAACGCCAACGCCGGCTGCAACAGCAGCAACAGGCCGACCAGTGAAGCCGGCAGTCGCGGCATGGCCCGCACCATCAGTAGCCATGCGAGCACCTGGCCGAAGAAGCCAAGCGCGATCAAGGCACTCCAGCTGCGCCATCCGTGCAACGCGAAGGAATCGCCTTCGCCCTGCCCCCACAGCCATAGCAGACCCGCACTGAGCAGGCTCATCAAGCCGAGGAATTGCGCTGGCGGCAGGTAGGCGTGCGTTTTCAGTGCGTGGCGGAAACTCAACAGATAGACCGTGTAAGCCACGCCGCTGCCGAGCCCCAGCCAAACGCCCGATCGATGCCGGGCATCGAACATCGACCAATGTGCTCCGACCAGCAGCCACAAGCCGATCATCGCCAGCAGCATGCCCGGCAGGAAGCCGCGGGCGGGACGCTCGCGCAAGAACGCGAATCCAACCAGTGCCATCAGGAAAACCTGCAAATTGGTGAGCAGCGTGGCGATGCCCGGTCCCACCCACAGGATGCTGCGGTGCCATTGGATCAGATCGGCGGAAAATCCCGCCGCCGGGAGCGCAGCCAGCCAGGCATCACGCCATCCGATCCGTTGCCATCCACCGCTCATCGCCACCCATGCCAGCAATATGGCACCACCGAAAAGCATCCGGTAAAAAGCGGATACCGTGGGCGCGGCGTGTGCATAGACCACGAACAGGCTGGTGCTGGAGAGCAACGCTGCGCCGATGGCCATCTGGACGATGGCGGCGCGTCCGGGCAGGTCGTGGCCGGCGTCCGCGCACGCCGCCGCAGTGGATGCTTCAGGCATTGGATTTAACCCGGCGCTGGCAACAAATCGCCCGGATCGTCATCCAGTTCCATGATCGCCTGGCGGGCCTCGGCCAGTGCATGCTCGATCTCGCGGATGACCGGCTCGGCCGCTTCCAGGCTCGACTCGGGTACCAGCACCGCGACATAGTCCAATGCAGGCAGCTGTCCGACACCCCCCGTCAGGTATTCGCCGGCGATAAAAGCAGGTATCTCGGCGCCTTCGAGCGCATCCTTCACCAGGTGGGCGTCAATCAGGTTCCGGGCTCGGTAAACAATGCGCATGGATGCACGCTACTGCCGCTCGCCTCGCCGGGCAAGCATGTCACCAGAAAGCACTAATGCCGGCGACTCCCTGGCCGCCATGCCGACGCGCTTCATCGACGTGCCCCGGAGTCATGCCGCCGAGCGCGTATACCGGTAGCGCAGCCGTTTCGGCCATGGCCGCAAACGAGGACCAGCCCAGCGTCACGGCGTCCGGGTGGCTGCCGGTTGGAGCTACTGGAGAAAGCGTGGCGAAGTCGGCGATGCGTGCACTCTCGGTGAGTTGGGCCTCATCGTGACAACTCGCCCCGATCAACTGCGTCCACGGCAACGGACGGTGCGTCAAGGTAAGCAGTTGCGAGGACGTCAGATGCGCGCCAACGCCCGGACCAAGGAGGCGCGCGCCGTCGATATCGCCATTGAGCAACAGGCAGGCATCGCACGCCATGGCGCGCGGCTGCAGACGCGCCGCCAGCTTGCGCACTTGCTCGATCGGCCAGCGCGGAAACCGCAATTGGATCAGGCGGACGCCTCGCGCCAGCGCCGCCTCGACGCGCGCCTGCCATAGCTCGATCTGCCCGGCTATCGCATCCGCCGGCGTAATCGCATACAGCGGCGGCAAGCGTATCGCCTGCAAAATAGGCCGGTCGGCCGGAGCGAGACCGGCAAGCCTGGCCGCGGAAGGCAGCGTCCAGTGCAAAGCCTGGCCTTCAAGGGAATCCGGGATACCGACCCAGCGCGTGAATTGCCATGCGTCCAGCAGCAGATCGCGCTCGCCGTAGCGCCAGGGCACGCGAATCAGCGGCATCCCATCGACGGGATCGATATGGATACCCAATTCCTCGCGCAGCTCACGCGCCAAAGCATCCTGCGGGCGCTCACCCGGTTCGCGCTTGCCGCCCGGGAATTCCCACGAGCCCGCCAGATGCTTGCCTTCGGGACGTTGCGCCAGCAGTACCCTGCCCTGCGCATCGCGCAATATGCCGGCCATCACGTGCATCGGTGCGCCGGCACGATTGCTCACGGGATGCGATCAGTGATTGCGGATGTACTCGACCATGTCGAAGTCGTAGCTATGGTCGCTGTCTTTCTTGTGATGCGTGCGCTTGACCTCGGTCCAGTCACTGAAATGGATGCCGGGGAAGAAGGTATCGGCGCCGTCGACCGCCGCGCTGACCCAGGTGAGATACAGCCGCTGCGCCGCGGGCAGCGCGTCCTGGAACACCTTGCCGCCACCGATCACCATCAGGCCGGTGCCATTGGAGCGCGCCTGCGCTTCCTCGATCGAACGCACGGTGACCTGGCCGGGAAACGGCGCCTCGTGCCGGTGCGACAGCACCAGATTCTCGCGTTCCGGCAGCGCCCGCCCGATCGACACCGCCGTGTTGTAACCCATCAGCACGTATTTGCCGACCGTCAACTGCTTGAACCACTTCAGGTCATCCGGAAGATGCCAGGGAAGCTGGCCCTTGCGACCGATTGCGAAATTCTCGTCGAGGGCTGCAATCAACGAAATGGCCATGGAAGCTCCGGCTGGTGACGGGTGGGTCGAACGACACAGGCGGCCAGCTCCATTGCCGGCCACGCAGACCGGCCATTATAGCGTTCGGAACGGAAGCCGCCATGATCGCCGAACGAATTTCATGCCCATGACGGCCGCAGGCCCGGGATCGCATCCGCGATCCGCTTCCATTCGTCTTCGACCGGGAAGGGAGCGCCTGCGCCCCGGTCAGACCGCCACCGGCGCCTTGATGGCCGCGTGCGGGTGGTATTCCTCGATCGCGATGTCCTCGAAGCGGAAATCGAAGATCGAAGCGACATCCGGATTAAGCGTCAGCCGCGGCAACGCCCGGGGCTCGCGCGTCAACTGCAAGCGCGCCTGCTCCAGGTGATTGCTGTACAGGTGCGCATCACCCAGCGTATGCACGAAATCGCCCACGCCCAGGCCGCACACTTGCGCAATCATGTGGGTCAGCAAGGCATAACTGGCGATGTTGAAAGGCACGCCGAGAAAGATATCGCCGGAGCGCTGGTACAGCTGGCAGCTGAGCTTGCCTTCCGCCACGTAGAACTGGAACAGCGCATGGCACGGCATCAGCGCCATCTTCGACAGCTCGCCCACGTTCCATGCGCTGACCAGCAGGCGACGCGAGTCGGGATTGCGCTTGATCTCGTCGACGACCCAACGGATCTGGTCGACCGTGCGGCCGTCCGGCGTCGGCCACGCACGCCACTGCTTGCCGTAGACCGGGCCAAGATCGCCGTGCTCGTCGGCCCATTCGTCCCAGATGCTGACCCCGTGTTCTTTCAAATACGCGATGTTGGTATCGCCACGCAGGAACCAGATCAGCTCGTGCACGATGGACTTCAGGTGCAGCTTCTTGGTAGTAACCAGCGGAAAACCCTGGTTGAGATCGAAGCGCATCTGCCAGCCGAACACGCTGCGCGTACCCGTACCGGTGCGATCGGTCTTTTCCGTGCCGTGTTCCAGCACATGGCGAAGCAGGTCGAGGTAAGCGCGCATGGGCCGGAGTCTACGCTGACTTGGCTATGCCGGCGCTCGCCAGCGGTAGCGTCGGTGCGCGGCGTGATAACCAGAGCAGCCACAGGCCGATGGCAATCAACGGCAACGACTGGATCTGGCCCATGGTCAACCACCCCCATGCCAGATAACCCAGCTGGGCATCCGGCACGCGCACGAACTCCACCATGAAACGGAAGCAGCCGTACAGCAACGCGAACAACCCGGAAATCAGGTAACGCGGGCGCGGCTTCATCGACACCAGCCACAGCACCGTGAACATCACCACGCCCTCCAGTGCCATTTCATAGAGTTGCGAGGGATGCCGCGGCAGGCCGCCGTATTGCTGCATCAGCCGGGCAAACTGCGGATGGCTGGCAGCCAGCGCCGCGTCTTCATCGTGGGCATTGGGGAAAATCATCGCCCATGGCACCGAACCGGGCTTGCCCCATAGCTCGCCATTGATGAAGTTGCCCAGCCGGCCCAGCCCAAGCCCGATCGGCACCAGCGGCGCGACAAAGTCCACCGTATCGAAGAAATGCAGCCTGTGACGGCGCGACCACCAGAACCCCGCCACCAGCACGCCCAGCAAGCCGCCGTGGAAGCTCATGCCGCCGTCCCATACGCGGAACAATGCCTGCGGCTCGGTCCAGATCCAGCGGATGCCGTCCGCGTAATAGAACAGCATGTACCAGATCCGCCCGCCGACGATCACACCCATCATCGCGTAAAAGACCAGGTCGCCCAGCGCATCGCGATTGACCGGCAGCCGCCCCTGCCGGCGCCGGTATTCGCCCAGCATCCAGCCGCCGACGAAACCGAGCAGGTACATCAGCCCGTACCAATGGATCTGCACCGGCCCCAGATGCAGGGCGACCGGATCGAATTGCACGACGAAAGGTTGCGACATGATGTAGCCGATGAGGGCAAAGCGTGGAGTTTAGCCGCCTGGCAGCAAGACGTCAGGATCACCGCCACCACGAGGGCATCCGCCTTGGCACCTTCTTTCGCAGCATGGCCATCGACCGGGAGAATGCAATGGCGGCACGACGCCCAGGCCGAATACCGCCAGGGAAATGGAACACGCGGCAATTCCTTCTACGTGCAGGCGCGCAGGCGGAACGATAAGAAATGAATACATCGGCCCGGACATGCAGTCGAATTAAACGGCCGCCTGTGGCGGGAACCGGCCTCCAGGCCAGCCCTGTCCGGCATCAACCGCCCGGATGCGCCGCCTGCCCCTGCGATGACGCGCGTGCCAGCACCATTGCGCCCGAAGGCGAGCTTCCCAACGCCGTCTTCAGCGCACGATAGACGCCCAGCACCGCCTGCCCATAGCCGCGCGCCAGTGCCACATCGTGACTGTGGTAGTAGCCGATGCGCAGCACCGGATCGCGGCTTTCCTGCATGGCCTGGCGCAGCAGACCGGTACCCACGTCGATGTTGCGGACCGGATTGAGCAAGGCGATCGGATCGGGTTCGATATTGCGGTGCATCGGGTAATACACCTGCATGATGCCAACATCCTGTACCGGCAGGGCCAGCAGATGCGCCAGCTGGATGGCGTGTTCGGAATCGGCGCGCGAACCCGAGTGCAGGCGCCCATTGATGCGCACGACCCACGGCGAAGGCGCGATCGAACCATCCGCTTGCGCGCTTTTGGTTTCGACCAGGGCCACGGCATAGATCAACACCGGATCGATACGGTAACGCGCACCAGCCTTGGCCCACAGACTGGTCGGCGAGGTGATATCGAGATTGAATCCGCCGTCACGCAGTGCCTGTACCGGCGCCGCCATCACCAGGCGCCGCATGTCGCTGCCGGACAAAATCGACGGCAGCACGGGACTCGACCATGGCGAGCGCCGGGAAAGGCGCGCGGTGAGATGCGGCGCGCCAATCATCGGCATGGGCGCCAGCGGCGCCGTCAACGCGGGCGGCTCGATGCTCATCGCCACGGGTATGGGCGGCAAACCTGGCGAATGCCAGTAATACGTCACGATCGCCACCACCGCCGTACTCGCGGCGATCGCCAACGTATTGGCCGCGGGTTGCCGGCAGGTGCTGACGTGGCGCCGGGCGGCCAGCAACAGCGTGGACATGTCACTCGCCGCCCGGGGCAACGATGTGCCGTAGGCAACACTGCGCATCCGCCATGGACGCGCGGTGCATGGGCTGCAAGTGAGACGATCCAGGCCCACCGGAACATGGCGTCCGGCAGCCCAGCCGCGCGGGTCCACGAACAAGATCTTCTGGCCGGAAGGTGGCGGTAAGGCGCCGGTCCGTTGCCCCCTGAAGGTGGCCGGCGCGCAGAGCAGGACGCGCTGGGTCACTCTTGGCCCCGACGGACTACCCGGCAGACCGCCGCCAGCAGCCATCGGGAGGCGCGCCGCGTTCCGCGCGGGATCGCGCCGGGGCCGAAGTGGCGGCTTTTCGTCAGTCAGGTCAAGAGGAGCTTGCAACAGCAACACGAGCGTCATCCGTTTGGCGCCAGTCGGCCGGTCGCATAAACAAGCACAAATCGGGCCGGATAGCCATCACACGGCGTTGACAGCATGCAGCCTTGTCCCAACGCCCTCGGTGGCGGGCGGCCCCAAACGGGCTCGTTTGGCTCTGGGCTGGATGTCATTTCCGGCAAAGCTTTCGAACGCCCGGCGTGGCAATTGTCTTGACTCGGCTTCCCGACAACGCCGTTTTCGTTTGCGCCTGCCACCCATCGTTGATGGGTTACTGCACGTCCATGTCCGCGATGGGCACGCCTGCATGAATCCAAGCGCTGCAACCACCCTCGGTTGAGGAGTATCTGCCCCATTGGGAATGCACAACGGCGTATCAGCACGGGAGCCGCAATGCCCACATCCGCCAATGCGCAACAGCGGCGCTCATGGCGAGCGCGACCAAACCAAAACTCCATCACCTTGGGAAGCACTGACCTTGAAGCCACTTCGCTATGCACCCGCAGCCTTATTGATCATTGCCGTGACGGCTCATGCCATCGTCATCCGGCACGATGTACCCGATGCCAGATACTTCGTACCTCCCGTTCAGGGTCACCTGCCGGGCCCAAGGTTTCAACTTTCGCCGATTCAGGGGTTTTCTAGCGCTATTGACTCTTCACCGTTTCGATCTTCTGTCCAATATCGGCTTTGTCATCGTCATCCATAGCCCTCCACCTACGAAAATAGACTCGAATGTGCTGACAACCAGAATACGGATAATGCGATCCAACGTTAATATCCCTTGAGCATGACTTTTAAAAAAAAACACAAGAAAGGTTGGAAGCCCAATGGCAATTCCGGCTAAAGCCACGTTTCCGAGAGCAGACCTACTTGCCCACGTCATGAATTTTGAACCAATGACTCGTTTTAGCATATTCATGATGCAAGCATCCCATCATCAATTAGGACAGTCGCCAGTGTCCCACGGACCCGTGGCAGTTTGTGTCGGAATTGACTGTTGTGGAGGAGACATGGGGGGTGTTAGAGCATAGCCAGCCGCCTCACCCCCGACGCTACCGGCGGCACCACCGGCTATTGCCCCAATGGCAAGTGAGGCGATCGGCTCTCCAGCAATTGCGTCCATAGCTTCTAAACTAGCTACGCCTTCGACGCCTACGGCGGCAGCCGCAGCTTCGCCAAGCTCCACTTCCGGAAATCCAATGATGTTGGCGACAACGGCACCCCCTAATAGAGCGCCACCAGTAATCCCAACCTCTGCGCCTGCTCCCATGTTGCTTGCTAAGTTCGGATTATAATTTGGGCTTGCATTGGGGTCCGGCGTTAACGCTAACGATCCTACCGGACACACTCCCATGCAAATCGGGTAAGCAAGTCCTCTTGGATCAGCAACATTCAACGGGTTGGTACCAACATAGGCATAGCTATTGATGCCACCGATCAATCCTAGCGGGTCGCTCTCGACATACCGTCCCGTCGCGGAGTCATAGTCCCGATTAACGTTGTAAAACAACCCTGTCTCTTCATCGAAGTACTGGCCGGGGAATCGACTATAGAACGCATTCGTCCCCGAATACGACTGCTGCCCAAACGCATTGTTCAACCACGGCCAGCTGTAAACCGTGGTACCGCCGGTCGTCAACGCTGCCCGCAGCGTGCCCAAGTGATCTGCGTAAAGGTTATTGATACCCGGCGCGGTAACACCCGCATCGGTAGCGCTGGCCATCACGATGCCGTCGACATAGACGTATTCGCGAAAATTCGTGGCGGTGAAGTACTCGCCATAGAGATTGCCGGTGCCGTTGGGGTCATACACCGTGGCGATCTGTCCGGTACTCGGTGTGGTGACCGTGCGCCACACACGCTGGCCGTCGCCGTTGTACTGGTATGTGGCAATCGTAGTGCTCCCGCTGGTGACGGCGGTAAGGCGATTGCGATTGTCATAGCCAAGACCCATCACCGCGCCGTTGGGATCGACCATCGCAGTGGTGTTGCCGTTGACGTCCACGTTGCGCGCCTGACCTGCGATATTGATCAACTGATGTGTGCCGGGGTTGTAGGTGTAGGTCTGCGTGCCTTGCGGCGTGGTCGTGCTAAGACGGTCACCGGTCGGGTTATAAGTGAGGCTTTGTTCCAACGCGCCACCGGCATTGAGCGTGGCGGTGAGACGATCCAGCGGATCGTACTGGTAAGTTTCGCTGGGCGGGTTGGCGCCTGCATTGTTACCTTCGGCCTGGATGCGTCCCTTCGCATCGCGCAGGAAGTGCAGGGTAAGGCCCGTGCTCACCAAATCGGTAAGCCGATAATTGGCGTCGTAGCTACGCGTGACCGACTGGCCGCCCGGGAACGTGTAGCCACTGACCGGCCCGAAGGGCAGATAGGTAACATTAGTAACCAGCGGCGTGAGTGTCGCGTTAGTGTAGCTGCCGTAAGGGCCGGACTGCTGGCGATAGTTGATCGTGGTGATGCGACCATCACCGTCGTGGCCGTACTGCAGATCAAAACCTGAGGGGTATTGCAGCCATGCAACGCGGCGGCCGGGGGTGTAGGCATAACCATAAGTGTACCAAGTGCCATGGATCACCTGACGCACTTCCTGGATATCGCCCTGATTGGTATAGCACCATGCGGTAGTGCCGGATGCATCGGTCATGCCAGTGCGGTGACCGATGTTATAACCCGTGCAGCCGCTGATCGGCGTAGCCTGATCGTACGTGTAGGTTATGTTGAGGGCAGACTGCGCCGGATAGCTCACGCCGATCAGGCGATTGAGCGCATCATACCTGTACTGCGTGATCACGCCACGCGCGTCGGTTTTGCTGATCAGGTTGCCGGCGGCATCGAACGTGTTGCCAGTGGAGCCGGTGTCGGGGCTGACCTGTCCTGTCGCATCACCCAGGCCATCGTAGCTATATGCGGTGTCAAGGCTGCTGGGATCGGTGACCTGAGATAGTCGGTTCAGGCTATCGTAGCCATAGGCAGTTTTGGTGTTCTGTGTTGCCGTATCTACACCATCGTAATTATCCAGAGTCTGAACTAGGCGGTTAAGAGCGTCGTAACCCAGTTGGCGCTGAACACCTAAGGCATCGCTGCTCAGAACTAGGTTGCCGTTCGCGTCGTAGCTGTTACTGGCGGCGGCACTGAAAACCGTATTGTTAAGCCCATCGATCACGGTGATGAGTTGGCCGAGAGCGTTGTATTTCCGGGCAAGACTTTTGTGCAGGTCACCGCCACGGTCGTAGATCTGTTCACCCGTTTTATCGCCAGCCGCATCAAGCGTGTACTGAATGTAGTTGCCCAATGCATCCGTGATTTTGTTGAGGCGATGGGCGGCGTCATAGTTGTAGGTGGTGGTGATACCATCCGGATCGGTAACAGTCTGGACTGCCCCATAAGGCGTATAAGTAAAGCTTGTCTTGGCCCCACCTACCGTGCGAGAGGCCAGCCAACCGCGTTGGGTATAGGTCATATCAGTGTTGACGCCGTTGGCATCGGTCGTACGGGTGATACGCCCATCGGCATCATAGGAAGCGATGGTAGTGACATGACTCAGCGCGTCGGTCACCTGATACAGATCTCCGAGTTGATAGCAGGCCGCGCCGGGCGTGCCGCAACTCACTGCGCTACTGCTCGTGTAATAGCTGTAGGTGGTGGTTTGCGTTAGGTCTGTGCGCGGACCAGTGGCCGTCAGAATCAACCCAACCAGCGGGCAATTACTGCTAACCGTCGAGCAATATGTGTAGGCCCAGCGACGCACCCCGGCAGGCACGGCGCCGGTACTGCTACAGCTGTAGCCGGTGGCTGCGCTGTTGGCAGGGTCAATGTCGCAGCGGGCCAATGTTTGACCAATAGCGTTATAGACCCATTGGGTACTGGCTACGATAGTGCCACCCGCATTACTGACCGCGCGAGTGAGTGGAACGCGTAGTGAGGTATTCCACGTCGTGGTAATCGTTCGCTGACTGGATGTCCCCTGCGCATCCACCTCCTGATCTAGCAAGCCGGTGGCGTCGTAGGTTGTCTTTGTGACGTTGCCATTAAAGTCAGTACGTGAAGAGAGATATCCGTTGGCATCATAGGTGGCAGAAGCATTAGGCTGATGGCAAGAAGGGCCACATGGACCACTGACCGTGTTCGTATGTATGGATCCACTCGTTGTTAAAAAGCTCAACGTTACTTGAGCACCCAGGGCATATTGCGCCGTCGTGGTACCGCTACTATTGAAAGTCAACTGAGTCTGATTCACGCCAGATGGCAACGTCGACATCGTTGCTTGCCCTTGCGCGTTGTACCCTATGCTGGTGTAGCGCGTTCCGGTTTCGTCGATATCACCTGTCAGAGCATTCGGAAGATTGGTCCCTCCCGTCAGCGCGCCCTCGTTGTATACATACTGCCTGACCGAATTATCGGGATACGTCACCTTAACTAAATTGCCGTTCGTGTCGTACGAATAGGTGATGTTTCCTCCGTCGGGCAAAGTGATGGTTTGTACGCTGTATATGGGGTAGCCGCCGTTAGGAACGGCCCCTGATTTAGGCTGACTGATCCCCGATTGAACGTAAGTAAAGGACAGCGAGCGCCCCCGCGGATCAGTAACTTTTATTAGATTCCCTGCCCATTGCGAAGGATCGCTGGCTGGTCCATACGTAAGTGTCGTGACTTCGCCATTACGATCAGTGATTGATGTCAATTCACCACTGGCGTTGTAGGTCTCCGTGTCGCGCGCAGCAGCGTCGAAGTACGTCCACCCCATCAGGGTGCCAGCGCTATTAGTTTGCGAAGTAAGCTGATCAGAAACATCTGAAGATGTTGTCCATGGACCAGATGTTGACACGGATTTAAAAGTGATTTGCTTGCCGTCAGAACGCATTGCCACGGCCGTTTCAGGCCAATCCGCGCTCGGATCAGTCAGGGATGAGAAGATAATATTGCGGTCGAAGTTGCTTTGCCAATGTGCACCAACACTTCCAGACATAGCCGCCACATGGCTGTTGTAATATCGGTGAAAGCTTAAATCACCTAGATTTGCATCTGTATCGTCGCGATATTCGTTACCTGTTCCAAGATCAATCGGATCACCTGCACACTGGCACCCAGGATTACCGAGACTTTTACCCGGGTCATAAGGATATTCCGTCGCAGAGACCCAAACCGTTTGTCCGTCGCCGCAGGCAACGTCTACAGTCAAAATCCAATTAGTATTCGTAATTCCTGGGTACAACGTGTAATTGCAGAACGACGCAACTTGGAAACCTGCTTCACTGCAGGCATTGGTCTGCATACCGTAAAGCCAATCTGTAATGGCCGCCTGAACTGTTGCGTCAGCGGGGCCACTCTGTTGACCAGGGTGGCACGCAGGCCAAGCCTGGCTCCCCGGTGTTGCGTAAGGAGGCCCATAATACGTAGTGCCTGAACCCGTTTGAGCTCCGGCAACTCCGATAAGACAGATTGAGAGGCAAAACGCCAGCACCGCAAGACATAGGTAACGCATGCCCCCCTCCTTGATGCGCCGCCATTCGAATGGCCGCACTTACGCGTTTGGATGACGTGACCGGCTTACCCTTCACGAACGCGAGCCGCCCCAGATTCTGCCCCAAGACTGCTTTTGCAGTGCAACCATTGCGCGCCACTATGTGTCATTTTTTCGTGAATTGCGCGAATACCTCGTGTAGGAAAACATCCCTATTTTCTATAGGCTAAAGGCTATTTATTTAGGAAGAGTCTGATTCCATCTCATGGGCTGCGAGAGTTCTATCCGCTGCTGCAGTCATCGCATCGTGTACGAAGTCGAAGGCCAAATGGTGGGCAGTTTCAATTTGCAAGCGCAACACCGGATGAGAACTTGACTATTTCCTCAGTCATGACTTCCTTGGGGGTATCTGCCCATTGGGAATGCACAAAGGCGCATCCAGCACGAAAACCGCAATGCCCACATCCGTCAATGTGCGACAGCGGCGCTCATGGCGAGCGCGACCAAAACCCGAACTCCATCACCTTGGGAGCCTCTTCGCTATGCACCCGCAGCCCTATTGATCATTGCCGTGACGGCTCATGCCATCGTCATCCGGCACGATGTACCCGATGTCAGATACCTCGTATCCGCGACCGACTTACCGGCCCTGGTCGACCTGCCGATGGAAGGACATGGCGTATTGATCGCGAAACGATGGGTCGTCACCGCCGCGCATGCCACCGCGATGATGCGAGCCATGCCGGAGCATGATTACGTGGTGATCAACGGTAAGCGCAGAGACGTCGCCAGGATCGTCCTGTATCCCGACTACGCGGCTGCTTCGGTCACATGGGATCAACTTTTCCAGGCGATGAAATCCACGGATGTCACCACCTGGCTAGCGAGGTATGCAGCTGCCCGCGCTTCCATGCACGATATCGCGCTTATCGAACTAACCCGCCCCGTCGAAGATGTGAGTCCCGTGGCGCGAATCCCACGGCGCCCTACCCTGGCGAACTACGCAAGGCGTACAACCAGATTACCGGCGCCAACCAGCAATGGCTGGTCTACCGCTTCGACTGCGGTGTGAAAGCGCTTCCGTTGGAAGGCGTCGGCGGCGGTGGTGATAGCGGCGGACCCCTGCTGATCGAAGACCACGGAATATGGAAACTGGCAGGCGTAACGCATGGCCTCGACGGGAACGAAAAGATGTGGTCGCAACCCGCTCAGGCAGCTTCCGCCAGGGTATCTGCGGGCAGACTTTTTCCAGTTCCCGCATCTCCTTTCCATGCCCAATGGATCAAAGGTGTCGTGGGCAGCGCCTGGTAACATTCGCTGTGGCGAAGCTTATTAGCGCAACAGCCCCTTCGCTTCTCGTGGTGACGTAACAAATCGGATGAGCTGCGTAGATGCCCGCCTTCGCATGAGGCAAACAACAGAGACAGGATCAAGCGAGTGAAGAGATCTCCGACGTCCCTATTCCGATTCCGGATGCACTTCTTTTTAGCGATCCAGTGGCTGGCGGTACCAAGCTCGCATTGACGAACTCATCGAAATCACTTGGCTTTCATCAGCAAGGATTCGGTAAATAAAAAGTCGTCGCGACGATTCTTTCCCTTTGCGCTCACCAACCTTAATGGGAATCTAGCCAAGCGCCTGTATAAGATGGCCGTGAGCAATGCGTCCAAAGCGAGCATTTTTAATAGAACCACATAACCCTCTTGGAGCCGAGTTGCCGCGGATATACGCGGCGGCGGAATTTTCTTTCAGATGAAACCTGTTTCAGGTTATTTTGCGGACATCAAGTGGATGTGGCGCCTGTGGATTGGCTGATCCATGCCAAGCGTCAATTTAATCGAAACCGCGACAATTCGGAGGTTGTATGGAGCGACGCAAGTTCCTCGGAGTCTTTCCTATCGCTGCGGGCAGCGCATTGTTAATGCACCCCGGCCAAGTAGCTGCCCAGTCGGAACAAAACTCAGGCATATGGACCAACGTCAAAGCGCATGGAGCTGTAGGGGATGGGGCTACAGATGACACGGCGGCTATCTATGCTGCAATTAGTGCTCTTCAGCAAAATAACGACTACCGCGGCGGTATCCTATACTTTCCGGCCGGTCAGTATAAATGTAGTTCGTCCTTATCTTTTGTCGCGTACAGCGAGGGCGATGTTCACAACATAATTGTCAGAGGCGATGGCCCACAATGTACGGTCATTGACTTTACCTCCGCAGGCTCCGCAGCTCCAGGGATAACGTTCGATGCAGGAGCGCAATTTGGCATCGAGGATTTAATGATAAATGGCGCTCCTGGAAACGGAGTGGTCATAGGCAACGGAAATTCCGTGGGCTCTTCCAGTTATTGCTCCTTCTTCTCCTTAAAAAATCTCCGTGTACAGAATTGTGGGGGAAATGGGTTTTTCCTCATCAATGCCTACATGGGCACGGTCTCGGATTGCTGGTCGGCATCCAATGGCGATATAGGTTTTCTTTTTGCCGGCTACCACACTTCGATCGATGTGAATCGATGCTATGCAAGCTCCAACACAGGGATTGGTTGGTCGTTGAATGGCATGACATATTCATCATTTACAGCCTGCGGCTCCGATAAAAATGTTTGGGGCTACGCAATGACAAATATGGTCGGAGTAGCGTTTAACGCATGTGGCGCCGAGAGCAATCAGTGCGAAGGTTGGCTACTCCAAACTAGCACATCCTCAATAAGTGGCCTTCCACCCCAAGTCAATGATATCCATGGCGTAACGTTTACATCTTGCTCCAGTTACTTTAACAGTCAAAAGGGCGCAAATGCATTCGGATCACACATCGCCGCCCTTGCGCAGGACGGAAGGCCGATCCAGTTTAAAATCTCTGGAAACACTTCGTTCTGCAATCCTGGTTCCAGTGTAAGCATGGTGCTAAATGGGAGCGCCGGTGCAATTACCGTCTATGACGAACTTTCATACTTTGATGGGACATGGGTGACATCGGGCTCGGTAACACGCAAGACATTTTGATCCACTTGAAACGATGACGGCGTTACCTCGATCCACGAGATGGTGTCCGCCACCCGCAGCAGACACTCATCCAATCCAAGCCCCAGCATGAATGCGAGCCGCTTGATCCAGACGGCTCTTCTCGGTATTTGCGAGCGCTGCCCGTCCGCAGCCAGCATCCACAATCAAGTCACCTTTCCCAAGCGCGACCCAGCAATGGCGCGACTTCGCGACATGAACGCCCAGTCGACATTGAATATGTGCTGAAAAATAAAAAGGGCCTACCGCGAGGTAAGCCCTTGATATTTGGCGCCCGAAGTTGGACTCGAACCAACGACCCCCTGATTAACAGTCAAGTGCTCTAACCGGCTGAGCTATTCGGGCGGGGAGCTGCATAGTTTGGGGAATCCGGGGCCGGCCTGTCAAGCCGGCGACCGGCTTTCTCAACCGACTTTAAGCACTGAGTACGCGGTAGCAAGGCACGTAGGCGCTGCCGCCCGGCAGCTTCATGCGATGTTGCTGCACGAATGCCTGCAGCAGGCGGTCCAGGGCGCGCATGATCTCGGCTTCACCGTCGATTTCGAACGGGCCATGCCGTTCGATCGCCCGCACGCCTTCGTCTTTCACATTGCCGGCCACGATCCCTGAAAAGGCGCGGCGCAGGTCGGCAGCCAGTTCGTGGCGAGGGCGGTTGCGGTGGATGGCCAGCGCGCGCATGGCCTCGTGGGTGGGCACGAACGGCTGTTGGAACGTCAACGGAATGCTGAGCGACCAATTGAAGAAAAAGGCATCCTTGTTGTCCAGGCGATGATTGCGCACTTTGTCCAGGCCACGCACCATGGTGTGCGCCACGGCGATCGGATCGTCCACGATGATCTTGTAGCGCTGCGCCACCTCTTCGCCCAGCGCCAGCTTGAGGAACGTATCGATCTGCTCGAAATACGCGGCCGACTGTTTCGGCCCGGTAAAGATCAGCGGGAACGGAATTCCCGCGTTGTCCGGATGCAACAGGATGCCGAGCAGATAGAGAATTTCTTCCGCGGTACCGACGCCGCCAGGGAACACGATGATGCCGTGGCCCATGCGCACGAAAGCCTCCAGGCGCTTCTCGATATCCGGCATGATCACCAGCTGGTTCACGATCGGATTGGGCGATTCGGCGGCGATGATGCCCGGCTCGGTCAGGCCGATATAGCGGTTGTTGCGGCGCCGCTGCTTGGCGTGCGCGATGGTGGCGCCTTTCATGGGCCCTTTCATCGCGCCGGGGCCGCAACCGGTGCAGATATCCAGGCCGCGCAGGCCGAGCTGGTAGCCGACCGATTTGGTGTATTCGTATTCGTCGCGTGAGATCGAATGGCCGCCCCAGCAGACCGCCAGGTTGGGATCGATCTGTGGCTTGAGGATGCGCGCATTGCGCAGGATCTCGAACACGGCGTGGGTAATGCCGACGGTATCGTGCAGGTCGAAGCCGCCCTGCTCCAGCTGCGTCGATACGTACACGATGTCGCGCACTACCGCCACCAGCAGCTCATTGATGCCGCGGATGATGTGGCCGTCCACGAAGGCCCTGGCCGGCGCGTGCGCCAGCTCGATCTTGATGCCGCGATCCTGCTGCAGCACCTGGATGTCGAAATCCGGGTATTGCTCGAACATGCCGCGCGGATCGTCACCCACTTCTCCCGAGGTCAGCACCGCAAGCGCACAACGGCGCAGCAGGCCATGCAGGCCCGAACCGCTGGCATCGCGCAGTCGCGCCACTTCGTTGCGCGACAGAATATCCAGGCCGCCGGCGGGCGAAATGCGCGCGCTGACCGTGCCGGATTGCAGATTGATCATGGAAATCTCCTTGGTACGACACTTCACCAGCGCACCGGGCGCGCGCGGCCCGCTAGGGATGCTCTGATCCATGCTACGCAGGCGGCCTGATGACCAGAAGGCTCGCAGAGTGTGTTGTGCGGCGCCGGGAAGACTGGCCGTCTTGCCAAGCCGCGCGGCGCACTCTGCGTGCCTTCTGGACATCACCCCATCGCTTTAAATTCAACATGTTGGGGCCAGCTCTGTCTGTCCGCATCCCTTCCTCGCTCCTCAAAGCCGAGTGCATCCATGCACTCTCCCCGCGTGCGGTCCATCGTCTCGACAGACCGCCAGTCTGCCTTCCTCGCTCCTCAAAGCCGGGTACATCCATGTACCCTCCCCGCGTGCGCCGACGAACCTATGGTCTGCGAACAGACAGAGCTGGTGACGCCTACGTAGCATGGATCAGAGCATCCCTAGCTTCACGCGCCTGCCTCGGCACGGTCAAGCGAAAAAAAGCCGGTCCCTCGCGGAACCGGCTTATCGGTACATGGCTGCTGGCGATGGATCAGTCGAACGACGCGCCGATTGTCACCATCCACGTGCGCTCCTGGAGGATCGAATACGTCGCAGGCGAGTAGTACTGGCCCAGCTTGTTGTTACCGCTGGCGTCAGACGTGCTGGCCAGGAACGGCGAGCTGTACGCCCAGGTGAATGCGTGGTGGTTGGTCAGGTTGTACACGTTGAGCTTGATGTACGGCTTGCGCAACCAACTGCTGAAGTCGCTGAAGTCGTAGCCCGCATCGAGGTTGAAGGTCGTATAGCCACCCACTTTCTGCGTATTGGACCAATCGCCCCAGACCGCACCGCGATACTTCGCATTCAGGCTGGCCCACACCGGACCCTGATGGAAGTTCAGGCTCGTGTACGCGGCATTGAGCGGCGTGTTGGTGAGGGTCTTGCCCTTGGTGAAGTAGATACCGTCGTTGCCGGCGTCCACATTGTCCTGCTGGCGCGAGATGGTGTACGTGTAGGAACCATATAGCGTGAACTGATCGTTCAACTGGACGCTGGCCTCGCCGTTGAGGCCGCGCATGTGCACATTGGGCAGTTCGGTATAAACCGTCAGGCCGCTGTTCTCGTCGTAGCCGCTGACCTGCTTATTGTGGAAATTGGCGGCATACGCATCCAGGCTGGCCGATACGCGCTGGGAGTAGAAGCGATATCCCAGGTCGACGGTCGTCGAGGTCTCCGGCTTTTCGACGCTGGCGTACTCATGGCCAGGATACGGATCGACCACGGCAAGCTCCGCCGCCGCGCCGTTCTCCATCACCGCGCCATTGACGGGCGTGCGGAACGTGCGGCCCGCGCCCAGGAAGATCTGGTTGGCGTCGTTGATCTGATACTTGATACCGGCCGTCGGCGACCAGTCGTGATAAGTGACGCTGAGCGGACCGCCGTACTGCTGGTCATACGTGGGGCCGTAGTTCGCGCCCGGATCTTCGTAGTCATAGCCCTGGCGCTTGGCCCAGATGTAGGCCACGCCGGTAGTCACGGTCAGAGCGTCGGTCGGCGTCCAGGTATTGGTGGCAAAGGCTTTTTCGGTCGTCGTGGCGGTGTACTCGCTGTAGGCGCGCATCACCTGTCCGTCGGGATAACGGATGACGTTGGTATTGCCCCAGATGTCCGCCACGCCTCCCGTCGCCGGATCGATCAGCGAGTAGACCTCGTCCTGCTGCTCACGCGGCCGCTCCCACCACACGCCGTAGACCAGCGTGTCGTTGTTGCCGAAGTCCTGGCTCAGCTTGGCGATCACGCCCGGGCGGTAGGTATAGGACTGGTTGATGTCATAGACCAGGCCCTTGGTGCCATTCGTGACGATGCCATCGCCGTTGAGGTCGGCGTTGACGTACTCGAATTCGTTGTGGTCGCTGGTCGACTCGGTGAAGGTGGTGGCGCCGCTGCCGCCGCCCGAACCGTACTGGAAGTACGGCACCACCGACAGGTGCAGGTTGTCCGTCAGCGTGAATTCGCCGTCGGCGCTGAACAGCGCGCTCTTGAACGGATTGGTATGCAGGCCGTAGTAGCACGCATTGTAGGCGGTATTGGGGCCGCAATAGGCCGCCGCGGTTTCCTTGATGTTCGGCGGAAAACCCCAGTAGCCGGAATAGTTCTGGTCGTACTGCTCCGCGGCCTGCAACTTGGTCAGGTGCATGTAATCGTTCTTCACTTCCCGGTTGTACTGCATCGAGAAGGACACCGAATTACGGTCATCGATGGTCCACAGCAGCTTGCCGTCAACCTTGGTGACCTTTTGCTTGCCCGGGCCATCCCAGATGTTGGCTTCGTTGTTGGAGAAAGAAATCCACGAACGCACGGGGCCCATGTCGCCCGTGTTCAAGCGCACGAAGGTGCGGTGATAGCTATTGCCACCCAAGGTCTGGCTCACGTCCACGCCGCCGGTGTGCGAGGGATCGATGGTCGCCCAGCCGATCGAGCCGCCGGCCGCACCCGAGATTGGCTGGTCCACGTCAGGCCAGCCTTGCTGGACAGTGATGTCGCCCATGTTTTCGGTATCGCCGTATTCGCTGGCGTAGACCTGGTAGCTGCCGCTGTCGTTGATGGGGGCACCATTGACGGTCGTGCCGATTTCATCGCTGGTGAATCCACGGATGCTGTAGTTGCCGTCGTTCAAACCCGTGAAATCGTCGGTGGATGTGATCACACCCGGAATGCTTTCGATCGCCTGGGTAAAGTTGGCGCCAGGTGCAGCCTGCTGGATGGCTTGGCGGGTAACGGTCGAAACCGCCTTGGGCGCATCCTGTTCGGTCATCAGTCCGCCGCCGAGCGCCAGGTCCGAGGCCGTCACCTTCACCGTATCCAGTACGCGCGCGCTCTTGGTGGCTACGGCCGAGACCTTCGACGTGCTGGACACGGAGGCCTGGGACGACTGCGAGGGGGTGCCCTGGGCTGTCGCTTGGCCGCCGTTGGCGGTCTGCGCCATGGCGATGCCCATCGACATATAACAGGCAACGGCAATCGCTGCGGAAAGATGCGTTCGTTTCATTAAGAGCCCCGTAGTCCAATTGTTGATTTCGAGATTGCTTGGCACCGCTTGTAATGACCGCTCAAACTTCTCTTGCCTTCAAACCCGCCGTCAGCCGGCCATCTGGACTACAGCGACGCGCTCCTTCGACACAAATAAAGGGCCCGGGCCCATGCTGCATGAGCCGCGAAAACCTTTCCTTGGAACCCTTGCGTTTTTGCGAACTTCTGGCAGACGAAGCGCCAAAGGCTTCGACCCCTAACCCGGATGGCACGTGTGAGTAACTGTCCGTCGCTTTTGCCCAGGTGTTGCTTACGCCGAGGCGAGATGAAAGCGGTCACGTATCCTTAGCGATACCTTAGCACAATCACACATAAGCTTTACATTAATTTTACAGAACTATCGCAGTTCGGGGATGACTTGCCCAGCCTGTCCATGCATCAAGACCGGCACCCGGAAGTGGCCATGAATTCGTTGGGCGGAACGACACGCAAGCGATCCCGAGAATGTCAGGGACTCATCCGCCCTGGCCCAGGTAGCGGGCGCGCTTGGCGGGTTTCAGGCGTGCCAGGTCGAGCATGACGAGGCCATCCACGCAACCGGAGAAACCGGGATCCTCGCCAAAATCGAGGAACTGCACGCCATCCGGCTCAACCAGGTCGACGTACTGGCGGTACAACACCGGCAGGGTTACGCCGAGGGCATCCAGATGATGGCGCAGCCGGCCAAGGCCGCTTGCCGGGTCCAATCCCTCCAATTCGCGACGCACCCCTTCGAGCACGTCCGGCGAGACCTTGAACGGTTGGCGCGCACTGGCGAGTCCCGGCGCGCCGAAGTAGTGCTGGTGTGCCGCGGCGATCCATTCGCGTGCCTGGCGCGGCAGGCTGACCGACATGCTGACCGGCCCGAACAGGTAACGCAGTTCCGGATGGCGCTGCAAATAGAGGCCGATGCCCTGCCATAAATGATCCAGCGCTCGCGAACGCCAATAAGCCGGGGCGATGAAACTGCGCCCGAGTTCCAGGCCTTGCGCAAGCCGCGATTCGAGTGCCGGCGAATACTGAAAGAGGCTGGCGGTGTAGAGGCCGCTCAGGCCGCGCGTAGTGATCAGGCGGCCGCCATGCCCCAACCGGTACGAGCCGACAATGCGCAATGCCTTGGGATCCCACAGCACCAGGTGCTCGTAGTGTCCATCATAAGTATCCAGGTCGCGCCGGGCATTGGTGCCCTCGCCGACCTTGCGGAAGGTCAGCTCGCGCAAGCGGCCAATCTCGCGCAAGGCAGCGCCGTCAGTCGATCCGCGCAGCACGATCAGTTGCTTTCCATCGGCCAGGTCGGCCAATTTTTCGCCTTGGGCAAGTTCGAACGCGACCCGCTCCACCGGCTCCGGATGCGCCAGCGGCACCTGTCCACCGAAGATCAGCCCACGTCGCCGGCCGAGCCGGTAGACGTGACGCCGCATCAGGTCCGCGGCCCGCTGAGCCGATTCATTGCTGCGCCTGGACAATTCCTCGGCACTGACCAAGGCGCCTACGCTGAAACCGATCCGGCTGACCGCCGTAGCCACCGCCTCGCGCGGCAGCATGGCCGTGCTGAGCGGCTTGGCCAACATCGACAGGCCGTAGAACATGGCCGAATTGCGGGCTGCCACATGGATCGGCAACACCGGTGTCTTGCTGCGCATCGCAAGCCGCGCAAAGCCGTCGGACCAGCGTGCATCGCGCACGCCCGCCGGACCCATGCGCGACACTTCGCCAGCCGGAAAAATGATCAGGGCCTCGCCACGTTCCAGCGCACGATAAACGTTTCGCAGCTTCGACGCCGCGCCGCCGCCAAAGACGTCCACCGGCAACAGCAGGTGCCCGAGCTGCGGCACGGCCGCCAGCCAGTCATTGCCGAGGATGCGCACATCCTGGCGCACCGAGCCCACCAGTTGCAGCAAGGCCATGGCATCGAGCATGCCGAGCGGATGATTGGCAACGATCAACGCAGCGCCTTCCACGGGAATGTTTTCCCGCTCGCGCTGCACGACGTGATAACTGCAACCCAGCAGATCAAGCACTTGTTCGACGAAGTCGAAGCCCTTCGTATCGGCAAGCCGGTCCAGCACCCGGTTGAATCCTGCTTCGTCGGCAAGTCGGCCAAGCATGCCAGCGACGGGCCGACGGATCATCGGATGCTGCGCAAGCCATGGCAGACGTTCGGTAAGCGCCTGTTCAACGCTAAGCATGACCGCCTCCCTTGGTTTTAATCCATGTTGCCGATCAAGTGTGACAACTGCGCGAAATCGCGCGTTATAACTTGTGTCGATCGCAAGAATAACCGAAGCAGTCGGTGCGGTTTCTTAAGAGCATGTTCAAAGCCGGCACGGCATGCAGACTGGATATGCGGCAACGCTCACTTCGCAGGGCCAACACAGGCACGCGGCAAGACCGGCTTCCTGCCATGGTGCAAGACGACTTTGAATCAGGACAAATGTTCAAACGGTCAGGTGCAGATAGGCGGCAATGCCGCCCAGGAACATCTGCACCGACAGGGCAATCAGCAACATGCCCATGACGCGCTCGAGCGCGGTGAGCACGCTTTCACCCAGCCAGCGATACAGGTAAGTGGAACTGAGCAGGATGACCGCCGTCGCCAGCCACGCACACAGCAAGGCGATCGCCCAATCGGCCGTGCGGCCGGGTTGCGTGTTGGTCAGCAGCAGCAACGCCGCCATCGCCGACGGACCGGCCACGCCGGGAATAGCCATCGGCACGATGAAAGGCTCACCCTCGCCGGCCTTGCCGAAGATGCCGCCTTCGGCCGGCGGAAACACCATGCGAATACCGATCAGGAACAGCACGATGCCGCCCGCGATGCTGATCGATTCCTGGCGCAACTGCAAAAGCTTCAGAATCAACTGGCCGCCCATCAGGAACATCAGCAGCACGCCCAACGCGATCAGCAGTTCGCGTACCAGCACCACGCGCCGCCGCTTGGGCGACACGTCCTTGAGCAGGCTCAGGAAGATCGGAATATTGCCGAGCGGATCCATGATCAGGAACAGCAGGATCGCCGCCGACAGCGTGGTCATCTGCGTTTCCATGATTTGTTTTATCCAGGAATGGAAAGTGGTGAAGCAACCAAGGGATGCTCTGAACGCAGCGTCGTGCGGACTTTATGCCTGCGATAGCGATTCGGGCGCAAGCACGCGCAGGTCGAGCACGCCGCCGCGCGCGGCGGCAGCCTGGTCGCTCAGCAGATAGACCGCGGCATCGGCGCTGGCATCGGGCAAGGGCTGCCGGGTGGTGTCCTCGCCAAAGTACGCGGCGCGACGCAAGGTGGTCCGCATCGGCGCCGGCAGCAGGGCGTGCACCCGCAAGGGACCGGTGTCGTGTTCGTCATGGAGGATGGCAACGAAGCGTTCCAACGCCGCCTTCGATACGCCATAGGCGCCCCAGTGCGCACGCTGTACGAGTTCGGGGTTGTCCAGCACGAACACTGCCGCGCTGTCGGGTGCCGCGGTCAGCAGTGGCAGGCACGCCTGGGTCAGTGCGAACGGCGCCGATACATTGACGTGCAAGGCGCGCAGCCAGGCATCGGGCTTGTGCATGGCCACCGGCATCAGACCGGCGAAACTCGCCGCGGCATGCACGATGCCATCCAGCCGCCCCAGGTCCCGCTGCAAACCTTCGGCCAACGCCTCGTAGTCGCGTGGCGTCGCCGATTCCATATCGAGCGGATGGATCACCGGCTCGGGCAAGCCTTCGCCGAGCATGGCGTCATACAGCTGTTCCAGCTGGCGCTTGCGCTTGCCCGTGGCGACCACGGTCGCGCCGGCGCGGGCCGCGGCGCGCGCCACCGCACCACCCAATCCGCCATAGGCGCCCGTGACCAGCACGACGCGCCCAGCGAGCGGCCGGGCGGCGGGCGGCCACGATGCCGGCAGGCGATGCAGGGGCAGGCTCATGCGTGATGCTCGCTGGCGACATCGTGCGCCATCCGCGCAAGCTCGCCGGCGGCTTTGAGGTCTTCGGCAATATCGCAACCCCCGATCAACTCGCCCTGGATGAAAAGCTGCGGGAAAGTCGGCCAGTTGGCGTAATGCGGCAACGCGGCGCGCACTTCCGGATCGGCCAGTACGTTCACCGCATGAAACATGGCGTTCGATTCCTCAAGCGCCTGCACCGCGCGACTGGAGAAGCCGCACATCGGGAACTGTGGCGTACCCTTCATGAAGAGCACGATGGGATGCTCGGCGAGCACCGCCTTGATTCGTTCGTTGACGTCCATAACTTCAGATTCATCACTACAATGCAGCCGGATCGGTAGTGTACCAGCCGCCCTGGCGTCCCATCCGGGTCGCCGCGTCGTTCATCCTCAGCCAACGCCCAGGAGTTACCCATGGCGATCGAACTTCCCCCGCTGCCCTATGAAAAGAACGCGCTCGAGCCGAACATTTCGGCCGAAACGCTGGAGTTCCACTATGGCAAGCACCACCAGGCCTATGTGACCAACCTCAACAATCTGATCAAGGGCACCGAGTTCGAGAACGCCTCGCTGGAAGACATCGTCAAGAAGTCCTCCGGCGGCGTGTTCAACAACGCAGCACAGACCTGGAACCATACCTTCTACTGGCACTCGATGCGCTCGCCGCGCGACAACAACGCGCCCAGCGGCAAGCTGGCCGACGCCATCGACAAGGCGTTCGGCTCGTTCGACAAGTTCAAGGAAGAGTTCAGCAAATCCGCCGCCGGCAATTTCGGATCGGGCTGGACCTGGCTGGTGCAGCGCGCCGATGGCTCGCTGGGCATCGTCAACACCTCCAACGCCGCCACGCCGATCACCGGCAACGACAAGCCGCTGTTCACCGTCGACGTGTGGGAACACGCCTATTACATCGATTACCGCAATGCGCGGCCGAAGTACCTGGAGTCGTTCTGGAACCTGGTGAATTGGGATTTCGCGGCGAAGAATCTCGCCTGAAAAGCCGTTTTTGCGCGCCTCCTCTCCCGCCGGGGAGAGGAGTTTTATTTTGCCAATGCACGCAACGCAGGCGCAGCCTGCTCATCGCGCTGCAAGGCCTTGGCGATGGTGTCGATGCGCGTGGCGAGCGCCTTCGCATCATTCGCGCACACCGTGGCGTGTCCTACCTTGCGTCCGGGCCGCGACTGCTTGCCGTAATCGTGCCAATGCCCATCGACCGCATTGAGCACCGGCGCGGCATCGGGCAACTCGCCAATCCAGTTGAACATCGCCGAGCAGCCGCGTGCGGCAGTGCTGCCAAGCGGCAGCCCCAGTACGGCGCGCACATGGTTTTCGAATTGGCTCGTCACCGCGCCTTCGATCGTCCAGTGGCCGGAATTGTGCACACGCGGGGCCATTTCGTTGCCGAGCAACGCGCCATCCTTGACGAACAACTCCAACGCAAAAACGCCCACGTAACCGAGGTGCTCGGCCAAGGTACGCGCCAAGGCTTCCGCGCGTGACTGCAGCGCGCCTACTTCGGGCGCAGGCGCCAGGCTGAGGCTGAGCACGCCGTCGGTGTGCCAGTTCTGGGTAAGCGGCCAGATGCGGAAATCGCCATCGCGCGTGCGCACAGCCAACACCGACAGCTCGCGCTCGAACGGCACGAACGCTTCCAGGATCAGGCCGTGCGCGTTCGCGCCCAGCGCCGCCCAGGCCGCATCCGCGTCCGACCGTTGCTTGATGCGGAACTGCCCCTTGCCGTCATAGCCGAGCCGGCGCGTCTTGAGGATGGCGGGCGCGCCGATGGTCGCCAGCGCACGGTCCAGGTCCTCGCGGGTATCGACTGCCTGGAAAGCCGGCGTCTGCAAGCCGCATTCGCGGAACAACGTCTTTTCGGCCAGCCGATCCTGCGCCACCGCCAGCGCGCGCGGATCGGGAAATACGGCCACGCGCTCGGCCAGCCAGTGGGCGGATTCGGCCGGCACGTTTTCGAAATCGAAGGTCACCACGTCGACTTCCGCCGCGAATTTTTCCAGCGCGGCGTAATCGGTCCAGTCGGCGAGCCGAAGCGGCGCCACCTGCCCGGCGCAGGCATCGGCGGCACTATCCACTACCAGCGTGTTGACGCCCAGCGGCGCGGCGGCGAGCGCCAGCATGCGCGCCAGCTGGCCGCCGCCCAGGATGCCAAGTGTGGGCTGACGGCGGCTCACGAGCGCGGATCCGGGTTGTCCAGGACCGTTTGCGTCTGGCGGGAGCGATAGGCCTCCACGGCCGCGGCCAGCGCCGGATCATGCAGCGCCAGCACCGCCGCGGCGAGCAAGCCGGCATTGACCGCCCCGGCCCGGCCGATCGCCAGCGTGCCGACCGGAATGCCCGCCGGCATCTGCGCGATGGAAAGCAGCGAATCCATGCCGTTGAGCGCCTTGGACTGCACCGGCACCCCGAACACCGGCACCCGTGTCTTGGCCGCCAGCATGCCCGGCAGGTGGGCGGCGCCGCCGGCACCGGCAATGATGACCTGGATGCCGCGGGCGACCGCTTCCTGGGCATAGTGGAACAAGAGGTCCGGAGTGCGATGCGCGGAGACCACCCGCACCTCGTGCGGCACGCCCAGCTCCTGCAGCACGTCGGCCGCATGCGTCATGGTTTCCCAATCCGAACGCGAGCCCATTACCACCCCTACCCGCGGTGCCACCGCTGTTCCCGTCATGGTCCGGTCGTCCAAAAGGGGATATTGTACGAGCTTCCCCGCACCACAACGATACCCGTTACATCTATGGACAAGCGTTTGCTCGACATCCTGTGCTGCCCGGTGAGCAAGACTCCGGTGCGTCCGCTCAACACCAGCGAACTGGGTGCGTTGAACCGGGCGATCGACGGCGGCCAGGTGCTCAGCGTGGCCGGCACCACGGTGCAAGGCCGCTTGGCCGAAGGCTTGATCACCGTCGACCGCAAGGTCATCTACCGGATCGAAGACGGCATTCCGGTGATGTTGCCCGAGGAAGGCATCGGCACCACCCAGTTCACTGACTTTCCCGGCAGCCCGTAAGCACCACCCCGGCCGCTACGGCGCCGGCTGAACGCAAATCACGGATCATGAAGCCCGGCATGGCGGGAACGCCCGTTTTCGCTTATGGTCGGCAGATTGGTAAACCACAGGGGTGTGGCGATGAAAGAAGCCAACGAGCCATCGAACATCGTCAATATCAGCCAGCGACTGGACCCTTCCAGCGGCCGCGGAGGCGACCTGCTGAACGCGGTCCGCAGTATCGCCTCGCGCCGCCTGCAGCAGTACATCGGCAACATGTTCGAACACGTGGACGACGCGCTGTTCGACCTGGCCGAAAAAGCCGAGAACAACGCCGCACAGATGCATTACTTCGACGGCATGCGCGAAGTGCGCAAGCGTCGTCCGGTGATCGAGCGCAGCTTCCTGGCGCACGTCGCGCGTGAGCTCAATGATTTCGTCAATGGCCAGCGCTCCACCAGCCAGGGCGGCAGTCCTGCCCCGGTCGCCGGTTCCATCGAGCTGTCGCTGGTGGCCGACAACGAGCTGGAAGAATCGCTGGCCATCACCAGCATGATCGGCAAGAACGAGACCCGCCTCACCCGTGACCTGTTCGCGGTGAACCAGCGGCTCTCGGTGATCTGCGGCGGCGCGCGTATCGAAGACGCCACCAATCCGATCGGTCCGGCCCTGCTCGCCCAGGCGTTCCGCCAGTCGATGCGCGAACTCAGCGCCGACATGCGCGTGAAGCTGATCATCTACAAGCTGTTCGACCGCTATGTGATGACGGCGCTGGACGAGCTGTACCAGGAAACCAACGCCGAACTGATGCGCGCGGGCGTGTTGCCGCAATTGCGGCACGAAGTACTGCGCAACACCGCCGGCGGCGCCACCGCCAGCGGCGCGGGAACCACCGCCGCGGGCGAGGTGCCCGCCACCTTGCCGGCCGGCGACAGCGACGCCTCGGCCGAATTGCTGCAGACCCTGCGCACGTTGTTTGGCGCGCGTCGCGCGCATCCGACGGTGCCGCTCTCGGCCATGACGCAAGGCCCGCTGCCCACCGCCAACGAATTGATCGGCGCCCTCAGCGTGCTCCAGAGCCAGGCCGCCACCGTGCCCGTGGCGTCGCTGCCGGTCGATGCCACCATGCTGGACATCACCGAGCAGGTGCTGCAACTGAAGGAACAGCTGCTGACGCAGCTCGGTTCCCTGCGCGGCCAGCGTCCGGGCCAGATCGCCACCATCGACGAAGACACCATCGACCTGGTCGGCATGCTGTTCGAGTTCATCCTCGAAGATCGCAACCTGCCACCGCCGATGCAGGTACTGCTGGCGCGCCTGCAGATTCCTTATCTCAAGGCTGCGATTCTCGACCGCAAGCTGTTCGCGCACCGCCAGCATCCCGCGCGCCGGCTGCTCGATGGCCTGGCCGACGCGGCCAAGAGCTGGTCGGAGGAATCCGATCGCGACGGTCGCCTGCACGACACCGTCAAGGCCATCGTCGAACGCCTGCTGCAGGAATTCGACGACGACATGACGATCTTCGATCGCCTGTCCGCCGAACTGCAGCAATTCCAGGAATCCAACCGCCGCCGCGCCGAACTGGCCGAGCAGCGCGTGGCCGAATCCACGCGCGGCCGGGAAAAGCTTGAGCAGGCCCGCCGCCGCGCGGCACGCGAAATCCTCAATCGCATCGGCGACCACGTGCTGCCGCCGCTGGTGCATGGCGTGCTGTCGCGCGCGTGGGCCAATTACATGGTGCTCACCATCCTGCGCAAGGGCGAGGAATCCAACGAGTTCCGCGAAGCGCTGCGTTTTGTCGACGCATTCATCGCCAGCACCCGGCCGGTGCGCACGCCCGAGGCCAAGCGCGACCTGCGCCAGCTATTGCCCGGTATCGAGCGTGCATTGCGCAAGGGCCTGACCAACGTCGCGTTCCAGGACGCCGACATCGAGCGCCTGCTCGGCCAGTTGCATGCCTACTATCGCCAGCAATTGGGCGATGCGGCCCCTGCGGCCGAGCCCGCGCAGGCCGCCGACAGCGCCCCCGCGCCGTTGCCGATCCCCGATAGCATCCAGCCGCTGGCCGAGAGCATGGCCGACCTGGAGGACGATCCTGCCCAGGCCGAGCCCGACCTGGCCGCCATCGCGCCGGAAGTGCGCGAGGAACTGGAACGGGTCACCGCGCTCAAGCCGGGGACGTGGCTGGAATTCAGCAACGCGGACGCTCACTTCGAGCGCGCCAAGCTGTCCTGGGTCAGCCCGATGAGCGGACGCTACCTGTTCGTCAACCGCCGCGGCCTGAAGGTGGCCGATTACTCTCCTTACGAACTGGCCACCGTGATGGCGGAAGGGCGCGCCCGCGTGCTCGCCTCCAATGCCTTGTTTGATCGCGCGATGGACGCCATCGTGGACAGACTGAGCCATGAAGACGGCCGAACCAACGATACGGAATGACTACTACAGCACTTCGCTTCACCCCGCCCGACCAAGCCTCGATCAACGCCGATGTGGAACGCGCCTTTGCCGAAGACCTCGGCCGGGGCGATGCCACCGCCAGCCTGCTGCCGGCCGACGCGCAGGCCACCGCGCAACTCGTCTGTCGCGAAGAAGCGGTCATCGCCGGCATCCCCTGGTTCGACGCTTGCGTGCACAAGCTTGATCCGGATGCGCGCATCGAGTGGCAAGTGCGCGACGGCGATCGCATCCAGCCGGGCGCCATCGTCTGCGATATCCGCGGGCATGCGCGGGCCGTCGTCAGCGCCGAGCGCTCTGCGCTGAACTTCCTGCAGATGCTGTCAGGCACGGCAACCATTACTGCCGCCTACGTCGCCGCCGTGGCCGGCACCCGCGTGCGCGTGCTCGATACCCGCAAGACGGTCCCGGGCCTGCGCATGGCGCAGAAATACGCCGTGCGCTGCGGCGGTGGGCACAACCACCGCATCGGCCTGTACGACGCGATCCTGGTGAAGGAGAACCACATCATCGCCGCCGGCAGCATCGCCGCGGTAGTGCTGGCCGCGCGCCAGCTCCATCCCGCCCTGCTGCTGGAAGTGGAAGTGGAAAATCTCGACGAGTTGCAACAGGCGCTGGATGCCGGCGTAGACCGCATCATGCTCGACAATTTCACCCTGCCGTTGATGCGCGAAGCGGTCGCGCAGACCGCCGGCCGCGTACCGCTGGAGATTTCCGGCAACGTCGACCTGCAAACGATTGGCGACTATGCCCGGACTGGCGTGGATTACATCTCGGTCGGCGCATTGACCAAAAACCTGCGAGCCATCGATCTTTCGCTGCGCCTGAAGATCGAGTGACTTGCGGCGTGGCAGGCACGCCCACACACTGCTGGGATGGGCGATCTCGCTACTCTCCTTTTGCTGCTCATCCTGTTCGGCCTGGCCGGTGCGTGGCTGACGCTCAGCCGCGCCCGCGATCGCGCCATCTTCGAAGCACGCTCGCGTTGCCAGCAGCATGGCTTGCAGCTGCTGGACGAAACCGTCGGGCTAAGCGGGCTGCGCCTGCGTCGCCTGAGCGGCCGGCGCGTGGTGGAGCGACGCTACAGCTTTGAAGTGAGTGTGGATGGCAACGACCGCGAGGCCGGCCATCTGTGGATGATCGGCCAGGTGCTGACCGCGCTCGTGCTGCCCACCATCGAACTGTACACGCCGGAGCAGCCGGCTCATCCGGCCGAGCAGGCCACCCTCGGGGAAGGCGGAAATGTCCTGCCATTCCGGCGCCGCGCCGGCGACCGCGATCCCCGTCATTGAAACTCGCGCGCACGATGGATGCACTGCGATAGCGCCCGCCGCACGGTAGCCGCGACCTCACCCAATGCCGCGGCATTCCCGGGTGCCCGGGCCGCCGGCAACGCGGCGACCGCCCGGCTATTTCACCACGCGCAAATGCGAACCGCCCCGCTTGGGCTTGTCGCCTTCGCCCGGCGGTTCGGGTGCTGGCGGGGATGGCGGCGTATCGGACGGCGGATCGCCACCGTCCTCATCGGCCGGAAACATCATGCCCTGCCCGTTTTCCTGCGCATACAGCGCCAGCACGGCGGGAATCGGAATCTGGATGCTATGGCTGACGCCTGAAAAGCGTGCCTGGAAACTGATCCACTCATTGCCGAGGTCGAGATTGGCGACCGCGCGCATCGCCAGGTTGAGCACCACCTGCCCGTTCTTGATCACATGCGCCGGCACGCGCACGCCGCTGCGTGAGGCATCGACCAGCAGGTAAGGCGTGAGATTGTTGTCGCTGATCCAGTCGTAGATCGCCCGCAGCAGGTACGGACGATTGGAGGTCATGCCATGGTTTTCCTGCTGGGTCACCGGACGGGCGCTCTGATGGTTACTGCGTAAACGTCACCGGCCCCGGCGTTGCGCGGGCAGATTGCCTGGCATGCTGGCGGGCCGAAAGAGTAGGAACCGGCGAGCCGGCCCCGACGTATTGGATTTGAAATGGCGGGGGATGTCCAGAACAACCATTCCGGACAGCACCGGTCAGATCGCCCGCAACGCTTTTTCTTCCGCGGTGAGGCTGCGGGCATAGCCCTGGCTGTGGAACAGGCGCTCGCCGTAATCGATGATCGGCTTGCCCTCGCGTCCGAGGTCGATACCCAGGGACGGCAATCGCCATACCACGGGCGTTACCAGGCAATCGGCCAGGCTCATTTCCGGATTGAGGAAGAACCGCGAGGCCTTGAACAACGGCAGCGCCGATAGCAGTTGCTCGCGCAGCCGCTTGCGCGCCGCGTCGGCCAGACGGCCGCCCTCGCGAATGTGGGCCACCTCGGGCAGCCAGTCACGCTCGATGCGCACGGTAGCCAGCCGCAGGCGGGCGCGGGACAGCGGATCGATCGGCATCAGGGGCGGATGCGGATAGCGTTCGTCAAGGTACTCGCACACCACCGCCGTGTCGTAGAGCGTGAGGTCGCGATCGACCAGGGTCGGCAGGGTGTTATAGGGATTGAGGTCGATCAGGTCCTGCGGCGGTTTGGCCGGATCGACCTGGATCAGGTCATAGCTGACCCCTTTCGCCGCCAGCACCAACCGCACGCGATGGCATTGAATGTCATCGGCGGCGGAGTACAGGGCAAGTACCGTCCGGGAACGGGCGTTCTGGACCATGCACGATCTCCCTATTGAGATGGGCGCAAGGATGGCTTTTTGTGCCCTGCGGCCACAAGTCCTTTCTATCAGGACGCCCCTGCGAACCGACGCAAGGCCGACACCGGACCACGAACCGGAGCATGGCAGCGCCGGTTCGTGGCGAGCCTTACCTCACCCGGTCAATGCACGTCCTTCCAGTATTCCTTCTTGAGCAAATAGGCCAGGAAGGTGAAACCGAGCAGGAACAGCACCACCCAGATGCCGTAGTGGCGCCGCTGCAAGGCAGCCGGCTCCGATACGTAATCAAGGAAATTGGTAACGTCGCGGGCCGCTTGCTGGTACTGCTCGGGCGTGAGCTTGCCCGGATGCGCCAGCGTCAGTTTTTCGATCTGCGGATCTTCGCCCGGCTTGACCTGTTTCATCACCGGCACCTGCTCGCCCTGCAGCTCCCACAAGGGGAACGGCATGGCGGCATTCGGCAGGATGGTGTTGTTCCAGCCGATCGGGCTCTTGGGATCGAGGTAGAACGAGTTGAGGTACGCGAACACCCAATCGGCACCCTTGGCGCTGACTTCCAGCGACAGGTCCGGCGGCGCCTTGCCGAAGAACTTCGGCGCATCGTCCGGCGGCATGTGCGAGATCACCGGATCGCCGAACTTGGCGCCGGTGAAGTTGAAGTTCTTCATCACATCGTCCTCGGTCAGGCCGAGGTCGTCCGCGATGCGCTCGTAGCGCATGTACTTGAGCGAATGGCAACCCACGCAGTAGTTGAAGAACAGGTGGGCGCCGCGTTGCAACGAAGCCGTATCGCGGATATTGGTACCGGCCGACGGCAGTTCCGGACCCTCGTCGGCGACTGCCGTGGCGGCCCCGAGCAGCAGGCCAAGTGCCAGCGCCATGATGGAAATGTAGCGCTTAGTCATGCGTCGTCACCCGTTCCGGAACCGGCTTGGTCTTTTCCCAGCCAAGATGCGTGTAGAACCACAGGAACACGAAGAAGCCGAAGTAGATCAGCGTCATCACGCGACCGAACACGTTATCCCAGGCAGTGATGTCGATATCGCTGCCGAACAGCTGGGGAAAGAGTTCGTCGGTAAAGTCCGTGCCGATCATCACCAGGCCCAGGAACGCCAGCACGAACAGCGTCAGCGCCACCTTGTAGCCCGTGCCGCGATAGCGCACCGACCGGACCTTGCCGCCGTCGATCCACGGCATCGCGAACAGCAGCGCGATCGAGCCGAACATGCCCAGCACGCCCCATACCGCGGTACCCAGGGCGGAAGGGATCATGCGCACGATCGCGTAGAACGCCGTGAAGTACCACACCGGCTTGATCTGCGCGGGCGTGACCAGATTGTTCGCCGCGATCGAGTTGTCGTGCTCGAGGAACCAGCCGCCGAAGGTCGGCTGGAAGAAGATGATGAAGGCGGCAATGGCCAGGAACAGCCCGACGCCGACCAGATCCTTCACCGTGTAATACGGGTGGAACGGAATGCCGTCGGCCGGCTTGGTCGGATCCCAGCGATTCCCCTTCGGCCCATGCTTGACGTCCACGCCGTCCGGGTTGTTGGAGCCCACCTCGTGCAGCGCCGCCAGATGCAGCACCACCAGCAGCAGCAATACCAGCGGCAGCGCGATCACGTGCAGGGCGAAGAAACGGTTGAGGGTGGCATCGGCAGGCAGGAAGTCACCCATGATCCACTCGACCAGATCCTTGCCGATCACCGGAATCGTGCCGAACAGCGAAACGATCACCTTGGCGCCCCAGAACGACATGTTGCCCCACGGCAGCACGTAGCCCATGAAGGCTTCGGCCATCAGCACCAGGAAGATCAGCATGCCGAGCAGCCACACCAGCTCGCGCGGCTTCTGGTACGAGCCGTACATGATGCCGCGGAACATGTGCAGGTAGACCACCACGAAGAACAGCGACGCTCCGGTGGTGTGCATGTAGCGGATCAGCCAGCCCCATTCCACGTCGCGCATGATGTACTGCACCGAGTCGAAGGCGCCGGCCGCGCTCGGGTCGTAGTTCATGGTGAGGAAGATGCCGGTGACGATCTGGTTGACCAGCACCAGCAAGGCAAGCGAACCGAAGTAATACCAAAGATTGAAATTCTTCGGCGCGTAGTACTCGGTCATATGCTTGCGATACACCGGCATCAAGCCGGGGGCGCGCTCGCTGACCCAGTCGCCGATAGTCGAGAAGACGTTCGCCATTACGCTGCCCCCTGCGGATCGACGCCGATCTGCACCGTGCTGTCATCGACGAAGTGATACGGCGGGATCACCATGTTCTTCGGTGCCGGCACGCCCTGATACACGCGCCCGGCCATGTCGTAGCGCGAGTGGTGGCAGGGACAGTAATAGCCGCCCTGCCAGTTCGGGTCGAACGGCTCGGGCTTCATCTCGCCCACGAAATTGGGCACGCAGCCCAGATGCGTGCAGATGCCGACCATCACCAGCCACTCGGGCTTGATCGAACGTGTTTCGTTCTGCGCGTATTTCGGCTGCTGGTCGGCCGAGGCACCATCGGATTTCGGATCGACCAGGCGAGGATCCTGGTTGGGCAACGCGGCAAGTTGCGCCGGCGTGCGATTGACGATGAATACCGGAAGGCTGCGCCAGGCCACGATCAACTGCTGGCCGGGTTCGATCTTCTTCAGTGATTGCGTAACGGGAGCGCCGGCCGCCTTGGCTCTTGCACTGGGTTCCCATGATTTGATGAAGGGCACAGCTGCCGCCACTACGCCGACTCCCCCAACCACAGCCGTGGTCGTGGTGAGAAAGCGGCGGCGGCCTTGATCGACGACTTCGTTCGCCATCAGGCTCTCCGGTATTGCATGCCATTGAGAATGCAGAAACCAGATTCTGCCGCCGTGGACGAAAAAGATTGCGCTTCGCCGACCGCCCCAGGATCGTGCCCCTGCAAAAATCGCGTTACCTACAAAAATCGCGTTAGTCTAGCCTCAGGTCAAGAACCCTACAATAAAACCGCACAGGCGGTCACGTCGCTCCGCCACACTCCACGCATCGATTCCACGGATTGCATTACGACATGAAGCATGCCGCCGGCATCGTCGCCTTTATTGCCCGATTCGTCGTATTGGGCCTGGCGATAGCGTTCGTGATCAGTCTGGTTTGGCCGGGAGTCGGCGATCGCTTGCGCACGCGCTTCGGCCTGCAATCGATGCCCGCCGCTTCCACCAGCGTGGCACAGGTGACCACGCAGACGGCGCCCTCTTCCACCGGCGCGCCGGCCTCCTACGCGGATGCCGTGACCAAAGCCGCGCCGTCGGTGGTCAATATCTACGCAAACAAAGTGGTCACCGAACAAGCCGTGCGCATGTTCACCGACCCGCTGATGCAGCAGTTGTTCGGCGGCACGCCGATGGGCACCGTCAAGCGGCGCGAACAAAACCTGGGCTCGGGCGTGATCGTCAGCGCGAATGGCTATGTATTGACCAATAACCATGTGATCGCCAATGCCGATGACATACAAGTGCTGCTGTACGACGGACGTGTCGCCAAGGCCAGGCTGGTCGGCGCGGACGAGGAAACCGACCTTGCCGTGCTGAAGATCCTCGACGCCGGCAACCTGCCGGTGATCCAGATGGCCGATCCGAAACGTCTTCGCGTAGGTGATGTCGTGCTGGCCATCGGCAATCCACTCAACCTCAATCAAACGGTGACGATGGGCATCATCAGCGCCATCGGCCGACAGCTGAGCAACAGCAGCCCGGAAGATTTCATCCAGACCGATGCCGCCATCAACCTCGGCAATTCCGGCGGCGCGCTGGTCAACAGCAACGGCGACCTGGTCGGCATCAACACCCTGCTGATCGGCAAGGCCGCCAATGCCGAGGGTATCGGTTTCGCTATCCCGGTCGATACGGCCACCAACGTCCTGCGACAATTAATCGCAACCGGCCACGTGGTGCGCGGCTGGCTCGGCGCGAACTACGGCTTCGTGCCGATCGCGGCCGACAGCGGCCTGCCGGCCGCGGCGGCGCGGGGCGCGCAAGTCACCGACGTCTATACCGGCGGCCCGGCCGCGGCGGCCGGCATCCAGCCACACGACATCCTGCTGCGCCTGGGCGAGGACAACATCCGCGATCCGGCCGACCTCAGCCGGCGCGAGGCGGCGCTCAAGCCCGGCAGTCGCGTCGAAGTTTCCGGGCTGCGCAACGGCGTGCCCTTCCATGTGCTGGTCAACGTGATCCAGCGCCCGCCGCAAACGCCTACCGCGGCCTCCGCATCGAGCAGCGGCAGCGATATCGTGGGCTGATCAGTAAAGATGGGTTGCCAAAGGACAACCCGGCGCCCAGGCACAGGCGCCCGCTTCGATGTGTTTCGCGAGCGGCATCGCCGCCGACGCTTGCGCTAGAAAAGCAAGCATCCTTAAAGGCTCGCATCCAGCGGCGGATGCAATGCCTTCGTATAGCGCTTCAACAATTCCCCTACGCGCTGCACGTAAACCTGCGTTTCCGCGAACGGCGGCACGCCGTTGTAGTGCTGTACCGCTGCCGGCCCGGCGTTGTACGCGGCAGCGGCCAGCCGGGCGTCGCCATTGAAATTCTTCAGCAACAGTTGGAGGTAGCGTGCACCGCCGCGAATGTTCTGGGTGGGGTCGAACGCATCGAGCACGCCCATGTCATTGGCGGTGCCCGGCATCAGCTGCATCAGGCCCTGCGCCCCCTTGAGCGACATCGCGCGCGGATTGAAAGCGCTCTCCGCATGGATGATGGCGCGCAGCAGCGCTTCATCCACGCCCGACTCCAGGCTCGCATCGTGGATCGCCGCGGCGTAGTCGGTCAGGTCCAGGTGCACGGTGCCCCAGTTGATCGGCGAGTGCAGGTTGCACGCCATGCACGTGGCGATATAGCTGAAGAGCCGGGTGACGTTGCGCGCCTGTGTTCCCCCCGGGGGAATATTGGTGTATTCCACGCTGCCATCGCGACGCACGACCCGGTAGACGGCGCCGCGCAGGACGCGGTTGTCCGGCGAATCGGTCGCGTCGGCCGAAGGTAGCGCCGCCGTTATTCCTTCTCCTCGCGCTTCGCTGTACGTCCACTGCCCCGGCTTGCCGGTGAAGGGAGCGGGCTTGGGCGCCACCTGTGCGGTGGTCTGCACCTCGCCTTCGACGCGGTCCAGCGATGCGACCATCGGCGCGATCGGTTCGGCGCTGGTTTCCGCCCAGCCGGTAACCCAGGCCAGGGAGCTGACCTGGCTCGATGCCGATCGCTTCGGCGCGGCATGCACTGCGGCCGGGGCGAACGAACCCAATGGCTTGCAGTCGCGATAACCCGCCGCCGTCCCGGTGAAAACGATCTCGCCCTGCGAACCCGCGCAACGGAAGAGCGTGGCGGCATGCGCAGGCCTGGCGCCAAGCGCGGCCAGCACGCAGCCGCAAACCAGCGCGACCTGCAGCAGGGTCATCCACAACATGGGGAGGCAGGCTGCCTGGGGACCGACGCCTCCCCTTTGGCACTCGGCGACGGGCATGCCGGCAGTTTGCCCCCGCCGCCGCCCCAGGCCAAGCCCGCCTTGCCGATTTCGTGCGCCAGAGCGGGTTCGCAAGTGCTTGATCTGTCTTTATTGTCAGTGGCGGCCCGGGCACCGGGCTAGTAAAATACGCGGTTCGACGCAAGCAGCATGCACCTTCCGACGTCGCGCCCTTCGATTCCACGGTACCGAACGCCATGAGCGGCAAGCTTTTCATCAAGACCCACGGTTGCCAGATGAACGAGTACGACTCGGCCAAGATGGCCGACGTGCTGAAAGCGTCGCACGGCCTGGAATTGACCCAGGACGAGACGGAAGCGGACGTGATCCTGATCAACACCTGCTCGATCCGCGAAAAGGCGCAGGAAAAGGTCTTCAGCCAGCTCGGCCGCTGGAAGGAACACAAGCAGGGCGGCAAGCCCGTGCTGATCGGCGTCGGCGGCTGCGTGGCGTCGCAGGAAGGCGAGGCGATCATCAAGCGCGCCCCTTACGTGGACCTGGTATTCGGTCCGCAAACCCTGCACCGCCTGCCCGCGCTGATCGAGGCCAAGCGCGCCACCGGCAAGCCGCAGGTCGATATCAGCTTTCCCGAGATCGAGAAATTCGACCGCCTGCCCGAGCCGCGCGCCGAAGGCCCCACCGCCTTCGTCTCGATCATGGAAGGCTGCTCCAAGTACTGCTCTTACTGCGTGGTGCCCTACACCCGCGGCGAGGAAATCAGCCGCCCGTTCGACGACGTGATCGTGGAAGTGGCGCAACTGGCCGACCAGGGCGTGCGCGAAGTGATCCTGCTCGGCCAGAACGTCAACGCTTACCGTGGCCCCACGCACGATGGCGGCAGCGCGGACCTGGCCGTGCTGATCCATGCCATCGCGCAGCTCGACGGCATCGGCCGCATCCGCTTCACCACCTCGCATCCGCTGGAGTTTTCCGATTCGCTGATCGAGGCCTACGCCAACGTGCCGCAGCTGGCCAACTTCCTGCACCTGCCGGTGCAAGCCGGCTCGGACCGCATCCTCACCGCGATGAAGCGCGGCTACACGGCGCTGGAATTCAAGCAGAAGATCCGCAAGCTGCGCGCGGTGCGCCCGGATATCTGCATCTCCTCGGATTTCATCGTGGGCTTCCCCGGCGAAACGGACGAGGATTTCGAAAAGACCATGAAGCTGATCGACGACGTCGGCTTCGACCAAAGCTTCTCCTTCATCTTTTCCTCCCGCCCCGGCACGCCGGCGGCGAACCTCGCCGACGACACGCCGGCATCGGTAAAAAGCGCGCGCCTGGCGCGCCTGCAGTCGGTGCTTAACGACAACGCCAGGAAGATCAACGAGGCGATGGTCGGCACCGTGCAGCGGGTGCTGGTGGAAAAACCCAGCAAGAAAAACCCGAACGAGCTGACCGGCCGCAGCGAGAACATGCGCTACGTGAACTTCCCCGGCCCCGCGCGGCTGATCGGCCAGTTCATCGACGTGCTGATCACCGAGGCCATGAGCAACTCACTGCGCGGCCGGATCCATGGCGCGGACAGCCAGGCTGCCTGAGCAGCCGACCGGCCCACGGCGCGCCGCCGGATTCCGGCGCCAGCCCTCAAATGCATCGGATTTTCAAACTCCATCCATCTCCCGGCAAGGTGCCCATGGCAACGGTGGCAGCGCATCGGGATATCGAGAAAGCGCTCCTTCATCAGGTACAACTGTGATGATGCGTCCGCTGCGACTGCCGGCCGTCGATGGCGTACTGGAAAAATCGCGCACAGGCCGCAACAACTACTACGTCAACCGTGGCCTGTTCGATTTGCCCGGCCACGGCGCCCCTTCAATCAAATGGCCCCAGCGCCATCCTGCCATGCTCGACACCACTCATGACCAACGGCCTGAACCAACGCGACTTCGCCCTCGACCCGGAAGATAACGCCCGGCTTGCCAACCTGTGCGGTCCGTTCGACGAACACCTGCGCCAGGTGGAACTGCGCCTGGGCGTGGAGATCGACCACCGCGGCAACCTGTTCCAGGTGATCGGCGAAGAAGGCGCCACGCGCGCCGGCGAAAAAGTATTGAAGGCGCTGTATGCCGCCACCGAAAGCGAAGCGCTCAGCGGCGCCAGGATCAACCTGCACCTGGCCGAATCCGGGATCGACGCGATCACCGAGGAAGCCGCCGAAGGCGCGCAGGAAGTGACGATCAAGGTGAAGCGCGGCGTGATCAAGGGACGCGGCCCCAACCAGGCGCGCTACCTGCATGCGATCACCACACACGACATCAATTTCGGCGTAGGCCCGGCCGGCACCGGCAAGACGTACCTCGCTGTCGCCAGCGCCGTGGAGGCGCTGGAAGCCAATCGCGTGCAGCGCCTGCTGTTGGTGCGTCCGGCGGTCGAGGCCGGCGAGAAGCTCGGTTTTCTGCCGGGCGACCTGTCGCAAAAAGTCGATCCCTACCTGCGTCCGCTGTACGACGCGCTCTATGAAATGCTCGGCTTCGAGAAAGTCGCCAAGCTGATCGAACGCAACGTGATCGAGATCGCCCCGCTGGCGTATATGCGCGGCCGCACCCTCAACGATTCCTACGTGATCCTCGACGAAGCGCAGAACACTACCGTCGAGCAGATGAAGATGTTCCTCACCCGCATCGGCTTCGGCTCGGTGGCGGTGATCACCGGCGATGTCAGCCAGATCGACCTGCCGCGCCACATCCGTTCGGGCTTGCGCCATGCGGTGGAAGTGCTGCGCGGCGTGGACGGCATCAGCTTTACGTTCTTCACCTCGCGCGATGTGGTGCGCCATCCGCTGGTGGCGAAGATCGTGCGGGCGTATGAGGCCTTCGAACAGGCGGATACCGAGCCATCGGGCAAAGGCCGCGTGGACAAGCCGATGCGCGGAAACTGATCGATGGCAGGCCAACCACCGCCCGGTTCGATCGTGCACCTGAGCTTTGGCCTCCCGCGCGCAGGCGTGCCTGCTCCAGCGAGTTTCCGGCGCTGGGTGGACGCCGCACTTGCCGGCGCCAGGCGGCGCAAAGCCACCGAACTGGCGATTCGCATCGTCGGCACGCGCGAAGGACGCCGCCTCAACCGCGATTACCGCGGCAAGGATTACGCCACGAACGTATTGTCGTTTCCCGCCGAGCTGCCGCCCGGCATGGCGCTGCCGCTGATCGGCGACCTTGCCATCTGCGCGCCCGTCGTCCAACGCGAAGCGGCCGAGCAAGGCAAACCGGCGCGCGACCATTGGGCGCACATGACCGTGCACGGCGTGCTGCATTTGCTGGGCTACGATCACCTGGCGGACGCCGAAGCGGAAGCGATGGAAACCCTGGAAACCCGTATCCTCGCCAAGCTCGGCATCCACGATCCCTATGCCATCGACCATGACGTTTAGACGTCCATATCTGTCGCCGAACGCCTCTCAGGCCAAAGCGATGCGAAAGCAGGTCGTCGCCTGCGCCTGCCTGCTCTTCGCGATGATGATATCGACGTTCGCCTGCGCCGCCGACGTCGTCCAGCAGCAGCTGGCCGATAGCAGTTGCACAGCGCTGCGCTCGGCCGCCGCTGCGATACCTGGCGCAGGCCCGATGTTGCTGGCGAGTTATCCCAGCTTGAAGCACGGCGACGACGCCACCCGCGCGCTGGAAAACGTGGCCTTCGTCTACGACAACGCCCTGGCCGGCATCGCGCTCACCGCCTGCGGACAACCGGCGCAGGCCCGGCGCATCGCCGATGCCTTGCTGCTCGCCGCCGCACGCGATCCCAGCTTCAAGGACGGGCGCTTGCGCAACGCCTATCGCAGCGGCGCCATCGAAGGCAACAAGGTCGAGCTTCCCGGCTATTGGCAAAGCCATGGCAGTTACTGGAGTCAGGACCCATACCAGGTCGGCACAGCCACCGGCAACGTGGCCTGGGCTGCGTTGTTACTGCTGACCGTGTACGACAACACGCATGACCGGCGCTATCTGGACGGCGCCATCGCGCAATTGCATTGGATCCAGACGCATGTGGCCGGCACAGCCGCGCCGGCTGGCTACGAGGGCGGCTTCTTCGGCTACGACAATGCCCAGCGCGCGCAGCACTGGAAAGCCACCGAACACCATATCGACGTCTATGCGGCCGCCACCTGGGCCGCGCGCGCCAGCGGCGACGCGACCCTTGCACAGCAGGCCAGGCTGGCCGGCCGCTTCGTCGACGCCATGTGGGACAACACGCAGCATCGCTTCCTGGTCGGCACGCTCGACGACGGCAAGACGCTGTCCCGCGACAAATCCGGGCTGGATGCGCAAGTGTGGCCGCTGCTTGCCTTCCAGCCGCATCCGGCGCCATGGAACGACGTGTGGACATGGGTCGACACGCAGCACCGCAGCGGCGACGGCTACGGTTATCGCCGCCATCCCGATGGCATCTGGACCGAAGGCAGCGCACAGGTTGCCGCCGCCCTGCAGGCCAGCGGCAAACCGGTCCCCGCTACGCTGTGGCGGCTGCTCGCCGCCCAGCGCAGCGGCGACGGCATGCTCTACGCCACTCCACAGGCCCGCATCAGCACCGATTTCGCGATCGGCCCCACCTCGACCTACGCCGATTTTTTCTACTATCACCTGCCGCATCTGGGCGCGACCGCCTGGACGGCGCTGGCGGCCGAGGGCTGGAATCCCTTCACCGGCCAGCCCATCCTTCGCACGCACTAGCCAAAGGCCACGGCGCCGGCACCGGCCCGCCAACCTGCGCAGCCGCCCAGATGCCGGATAACCGCCACCATCCAGGCCGACCGGCGAGCCCCGCTTGCACGGACAACCGCCGCCCCCGGACAGCGCCTTGCTCCCTGAATTGTCACGATATTTCCGCTAGACTCGCTCTTCCGCCCGATCCTGGGCAGCATCCGCAAGCGTAATGAACGAGGACCCTGGCAGTACCAGCGGCCCGGCCCACCGCACCTGGTGGGATCGACTGGGCCACCTGTTTTCCGGCGAACCCCGCAACCGCGAAGAACTGATCGACGAGTTGCGCACCGCCCAGGCCAACGGCCTGCTTAGCGCCGACACCCTTCCCATGCTGGAAGGCGCGCTGCGAGTCACCGAACTGAACGTCGACGACGTGATGGTGCCCCGCGTACAGATCGTAATGATCGACGTCGATTCGCCGCTCCCCGAGATACTGGCCGCCGTAGTGGAATCCGGGCATTCCCGCTTCCCCGTGCATGGCGAGGACAAGGACGACATCCTCGGCATCCTGCTGGCCAAGGACCTGCTGAAGTACTTCGGCAACGGCCACGATTTCGACCTGCGCGCGATCCTGCGCCCGGCCGTGCTGATCCCCGAATCGATGCGCCTGAATGTGCTGCTGGCGGAATTTCGCCGCAGCCGCAATCACATGGCGCTGGTGGTGGACGAGTACGGCGGCGTCGCCGGCCTGATCACCATCGAAGACGTGCTGGAAGAAATCGTCGGCGAAATCGACGACGAGCATGACGACGAAGAAGCGCCCGACCGGATGCACGCGCAGTCCGAGGGCGAATGGATCGTGGATGCACTCACCCCGATCGCCGATTTCAACGCCGAGATCGGCGCCGCCTTCTCCGACGAAGAATTCGACACCATCGGCGGCATGGCTACCTCCGAACTCGGCCACCTGCCGGAAGTGGGCGAGCAGATCGCCATCGGTGATTTCGAATTCCACGTCACCCAGGCCGACGACCGCCGCGTGCAGCAATTTCGGGTCGTCCGCCGCTAGCCCTGCTGCGCTGCCAAGCCTCTCGCCAAAAGCCCTCTCCCCGCAGGGGAGAGGAAGAAAGGCAGCACACTTGCACGTGGGGAGAGAAAGAAAGCGGTGTACTTGCGCGATGGGCTCCCTCTCCCCTTCGAGGGTTGGGGTGAGGGGCGGCTCTTGCATTGAACTCATCCTCGAAGCGGATTTTTATTCAACATCTTCGCTAGATTGCCCCCTCACCTCGATCCTCTCCCCACAGGGAGAGGAAGAAAGGCAGCACACATGCACGAGGGGAGAGGAGGAAAAGCCAAACCTCTCCACGCAAGAAGAAGGTGGAACTGAAAGCCGCGCCTCTCCGGAAGAGCATAGAACTCACAACCTGCCTATCCACAGCGCACCGAAACTTCCCGATAAGCTACCCACTTTCCTCTCAACGGTTCTCCCATGAAGCTTGCCGGCCGCCTGCTGCTGACCCTTGTATTGTTCCTGTGCAGCGCTTGCCTCACGGCGCACGCCGATGTCGTCGACGCCCCCGGAGCCAACCTCGAAATCTCCCTGGTCACCTACGGTCCCGGCGATATCTACTGGGAACGCTTCGGCCACGACGCCATCGAACTGCGCGATACCGCCAGCGGAGAAGAGGTGAACTTCAACTACGGCGTATTCAATTTCGAAGAGAAGAACTTCTTCCTCAACTTTGCGCGCGGCCGCATGCATTACCTGATCGACGCCGAAGCCACCACCGACGAAGAAGCCTTTTATCGGCAAGCCGGCCGCTCCATCACCCAGCAGCGCCTCGCCCTGACGCCGCAGCAAGCCGCCGCCCTGCGCGACTTCCTGTTCTGGAATCTGCGCCCCGAAAACGCCGGCTACAACTACGACTATTACGTCGACAACTGCACCACTCGCGTGCGCGATGCGCTGGACCGCGCCCTCGGCGGCATCATCAAGGCGCGGCTCACCACGTTGCCCGGCGGCATGACCTATCGCCAGCAAACCGTGCGCCTGATGAGCGCGCAGCCGTGGCTGATGCTGACCCTCGACCTTGGCCTTGGCCCTTACGCCGACCAGCCGCTCAATGCATGGCAGGAAAGCTTCCTGCCGGACGAACTGCAGAAAAACCTGCGCAACATAACTGTTGCGGATAGTCACGGCGGCGCGCAGCCGCTCGTTCAAAGCGAACAGCTGCTATCACCGAATCATCTCGCGGTACCGCCGGCCACCGCGCCGGACCTGCGCATTCCGCTAGGCATCGCCGGCCTGTTGTTCGCTGCGTTATTGGTGGTCGCCTGGCGCCAGGTCTCGCTGCTCTACGCCCTGCTCGGCAACCTGTTCCTGTTAATGGCCGGTATCGCCGGCTTACTGATGCTCGCCCTGTGGACGTTGACCGCCCACCATTCCGCCTGGGCCAACGCCAATCTGCTGCTGTTCAATCCACTGGCCTTCGTGTTGTTGCGGCCGGTGTGGCGAGCGCGCCACGGCATGGGTCTGTCACCTTTCGCCAATGGCGTACTACTGCTTCAGCTGGTCGCCCTGCTTATTTCCATAGGCCTGCACGCGCTACCCGGCATCGTGCAGCAGAACCAGCCATGGATTCTGTTTGCCCTGCCTTGCTGGCTGGCGTTGGCCTGGACCATTCGCAAAGCATCGCGTCATTGACTCGGCATGCCAGGCGTTGGCTGCTTGGCGATGCCCGCGTCATGGTCGAGCCGCAACCGGGCAGCCAATGCCGGCGCCAGCGAAGCGGCGAAGGTGGCCGTCATATGCTGCGAATCGCGGAAGACAATCGTGCCATCCAGCTCCGCATGACACTTATCGTTCGGGCATACCCGATCGTCCAGATCCAACGTTTCTACATTTCCAAATTGACGGGCAGCTTGTTGGATGGATGCGTAGACAAGGTCCGCATGATCATCCGCGGCGGAGGCGTTGCACGTTCGCTTCCCCAGCAACCAACTGGGCCTGCCGGCATACCCAGCCAGGCAATCAGGGCCATCAAAGGGCAAATGGGGTGTCGAGCGCAGCACATAGACATGGGCCGCGGCCTCACTGATCGGCCGCAACACGCTGGCCGAACCCTTTTCCCATTCCTTTTGCGTGAAAGTCGCGGTGGACGATGAACTCATCAACACCATATCGGGCTTCAGTTGCGCCATATCCTGCAAGACAGCCTTTCGCCAGTTGGCGCACTCGCTATAAACGCGACCGATCCGCGCATAGAAAAAGGACTGATCGACCATCGGACACGATGACTTGGTCAGCACGACCAAGCGCCAGCCCGGTCGATTAAAAATCCTGGCGACCGCGGGAAACCACTGTCCAGCGATGCTGTCACCCAGCAACAGCGCCGTGTGCGCCGCATGCCTGTCTCCAAAAACACATGGCCTGACGCGATCGCTCAGGTACCAATCGTCGCAACCCATTGGATAGATCGCCGGCGTGTCGCCGTGCGAAAAGGCAATGCGCATTTGCGCAGGACTGCTCGCCGCCTTGTCAGCACCCACTGACCATTGCAGAAAACCAAGAACGGACAAGATGACAAGCGCAAATGCGGTGTAATACCCAACACGCGGACGAGCCAGCCACCAACGTTGTTGCCGAATGGGAGATTCGACGAATCGATACGAGATAAAAGCGAGCAGCAGTGACATGGCTACGTAGATGCCGCGGTATACCGGAGCATTCGATCCTGTCAATGCGGGGCCAAGCAAAAGTACCGGCCAATGCCAGAGATACCAGGAATAAGAAACACGGCCGATACCCTGCAATGGCCGCCACGACAAAACACGCTGCACGGTCGCCTTGCTTGCGCAGCTACCCGATGCAATGACGAGCGCCGCAGCACAAGTGGGAATAAGGGCAAAGAATCCGGGGTACGGCTTATTCGCACTTAATAGCAAACCCGCCCCCAGCAGCGATGCCAGGCCCAGCCAGCCCGCGGCGCTTGCCAGCTTTCCTCGCATCAGCACGTGCAGGATGCCGGATTCATGCCGAGACGCCAGCCATACCAGCGCGCCCATGCCAAATTGCCACGCCCGCAAAGGCATCATGTAAAAGGCGAATTGGGGAAAGCGGTTGCCAACACACTGGCAACCAAGCTGATCACGACTACGGCGAGCAAACCCAGGCGAAGCCGCGCAAAACCCGAAGTAGCACCTCTTCGTCGGATCAGCAGATAAACCAGCGCCGGCCAGATCAGATAAAACTGTTCCTCGACACCCAGCGACCACGTATGCAGGTAGAGGTTGGTTTCCGCCCCCGCCGCAAAGTAATCCAGTCGCTGGAAAGCAAAATGGACATTGCTGCACCAGGCGGCGGCGGTCGCGCCGGCTATGGCCTGCGCCGCCTGCTCTCCCGGCGCAAGCAGGATGGATGCAACCAGGGCACTGCCGAGCAACATCACGATCAAAGCGGGCAGCAAGCGACGAAGACGCCGCAAGTAGAAATCGGCAAATCGCAAGGTCCCAGTCCGGGCAATTTCCTGGACCAGCAGGCCGGTGATCAAGAATCCCGAAAGCACGAAAAAAATATCGACGCCAATAAAGCCGCCACCAAGCCAGGGCACTCCCGCATGGACGCCGACGACCAGCAGGATGGCAATGGCTCGAAGTCCTTCTATGTCACTTCGATAGCCAAGGCGATAGTCGTTGTTGCCCTCCATCCCACGATTCCCCCTGGTTGCAATGCGCCCTGCACGTGACGCCATAGTAACCACGTCCGCGGGTGCCGCGTGCGGGGCCTGGCACAGTCTCGAACTGGCCCAATTGCTCGCTGCACGGCAAACGCGGCATGATCCGGCCATGACAACGCCCAGCCCCTCAAACTCAACCGGCCACGCGCCCGCCACAGGAATGGTTGTCAATTGCGTAGCCTATCGAAACGATGGCACGCGCCTGAAAGACATCGACATCGCTTCTATCAGCGATGCGTTGCAACAGCCGGACACATTTGTATGGGTTGGGTTGCACGAACCCGATGAAGCATTGTTGATGCAGTTGCAGGAAGAATTCGACCTGCACGACCTGGCTATCGAAGACGCGCAACAAGCACACCAGCGCACCAAGGTCGAAACCTACGGCAATTCACTATTTATCGTGGTGCAAACCGCGCAATTGATCGGTGGCAACATCGCTTTCGGCGAAACCCACATCTTTCTTGGCAAGCGCTACCTGATTACGGTGCGGCATGGCGCCTCGCTCTCGTACACTCCCGCACGCCAAGCTTGCGAAAAGTCGCCCGAACTGCTGGCGCGCGGACCAAGCTATGGCCTGTATGCGGTGCTCGACTACATCGTCGACAACCTGCTGCCGATCGTGCGCGAATTCCGCGAAGAGCTGCAGACGCTGGAAAACGATATCTTTGCCGACACCTTCAATCGCGGCACGGTGCGCCGGCTTTATGACATGCAACGCGATCTGATGACCTTGCGGCTCGCCGTCGCCCCCATGCAGGATGTCATCAACCAGCTGGTGCGCCTGCATCCGGAACTGATTCCCGACGAGCTGCGCGTCTACTTCCGCGACGTCTACGACCACGTATTCCGCGTCAACGAATCGATCAGCGCCATGCGCGAAATGCTCGCCGCCGCCATCAACGTCAACCTGTCGCTGGTGACCTTCGGCCAGAACGAAGTGATGAAAAAGCTCGCCGGATGGGCTGCCATGCTCGCCGCCCCAACCTTGATCACCAGCTGGTATGGGATGAATTTCACGCATATGCCCGAGCTGACTAAACCGTGGGCTTATCCGGTCATTACGGCCGTGGTGGCGGCGCTAGTTGGAAGCATCTATCTGGCATTGAAGCGAGCCAAATGGCTCTGATAATTTGGATGCATCCACAAATAGGAAAAACAACTGGATGCGCGCCAAATAAATCACACATTTTTGAAGAGCTAAAATTGTGGATATTTTTTCGTTACACAGAGTAAATCAAATAATGAATAATGCAAATATTGCAAATTCCCCAACCACGGAAGAGAGATCATCAAAAGGGCTTACTTATCTATTTGGTTCCATTATTCTTATTCTTGTCAGTATAATATATTGGCCGGTAATCCATGCAGATTTCATTTGGGACGACTGGGCATCCTTTCACGATACGCCTTGGTTAACTCAAGGGAGCCAATGGACGCATTACATCTTCCGTGATTTCAATTCTTGGACATTTTATTTCAGACCTTTGGTTGTAGCATTTTTTACGCTGCAAGTGCGATTATTTGAAAGTACGCCAGGACCTATGCACGCTGTCTCATTGGGAATCCATATAGTCAACACTACACTCGTAGGTGTGCTGGCATGGCGCTTGGCCAAAGTCTCAGGAAGTGATGCCAGAAGAGCAGCCTGGGCAGTTCCGTCTTGTATGGCACTTTATGGCCTTCATCCTGCCCTTATAGAGCCCGTCGCCTGGATCGGATGTCAGTTCGACCTCATCCTCACCATGCTAACGCTGTTAGGGTTAATTGCAAACATATCAATTCGGCGCAACATTCCTCGCGCAGCCGCCCTTTCTATAATTTTCTTTCTGGCCGCCTGCTCCAAAGAATCCGCCATCTCGTTTCCCTTACTCATAATTGCATTCGATTGGGCGTTTTTCGCCAGAGTCCAAGAAGCAAATTTCTTTGCTGCTGTGCGCAGCATGCTTTGCCGGAACTGGTTGATTTATGCGGGAATGCTTTTAGCCGGCGGCGCCTATCTAGTCTTCCGCCACTGGGCGCTAGGCACGGTAACGAGCGGATTTGAAGCCCCTCCTCTGCCCTTGGTTGCTCGACTGCAAGAAATTTGTTTCGTCTATTTACATTATTTGAAAATTATCGTATGGCCCATTTCCGGAATGAATCCGATTCATCCCGCTAACCTTGCGGCATTTACCGCACTGTCTTCGCATTCGTTACTCATGATGGTATTCGCCATTGGCATTTTTATCTTAAGTTCTTATTTCTCCGTTAGACACAACCATCCCGCTGGATTGATTATCTTGACTGCGACCTTCGCTCTATTACCCGTCCTACATATAATACCCGTTCAGTTTGAACTTAGCCTCTATCATGAGCGATATGCAACAGTCGCCTTAGCAGTTACGTGCCCCATGCTTGTTCTATTGCGCCACCCCTCTCCGCCATCGATACAAACACTTAAACGATTGGCCTTTCTAATATTCATCAGCGCGGCCTTCTTGTGGTTTTCCTTTTCTATAGTAGATATTCGCGTAATTCTTCCCATGTGGGCGAACGATATAAGCCTTTGGCAGTGGGCGCACACGGTAAACCCTCATGCATCACAAGCCAAAGGCAATTTACTCCATGCGTACATTCGTGATCGGAACTATGATGCAGCTCACGCACTCGGGAGCGAGATCCTTAGTGACCCGGCCCCTTGCGCCAGCTGTATGATTTTTATTGCCAAACTAGCGATCGACGATGGAGATATTCCGCGTGCGAGCGAGGCACTTAAGAAGTTGGAGCACTCCCCCCTTCTCGCCCTCGGCGACATGCTGCATTCTTATCGTAAGCTCCCCCGTCAAGCGGACATTTCAGAAGTAGAGCTTTTGGCATATTGATCACGATATTCGGCGGGGGTCATACCGCCGAGTGCATCGTGGGGGCGTTGCTCGTTGTAGTCGATCAGGAACTGCCACGTAGCCTCGCGCACGTCGTCGAGGCGGGTGAAAAGATATTGATCGAGCACCTCCTCGCGGTAGGTGCGGTTGAATCGTTCGATGTAGGCGTTCTGGTTGGGCTTGCCCGGCTGGGTGTACTGGATGGCCATGCCATGCGCCTTGGCCCATTGCGTGAACACTTCGCCAAGGAACTCCGGCCCGTTATCCGTTCGGAGCACTTGGGGCAACGCACGCTCCTGAGCGATGCGTTCGAAGATGCGCACCAGGCGTGCCGACGTGATCGAGGTATCGATCTCGATATGCACGGCCTCGCGATTAAAGTCGTCGACGATGTTGAAGGTACGCAATGGGCGTCCGCAGATCAGGGCATCCAGCATGAAGTCGGCCGACCACACCATGTCCGGGTGCTCCGGCACGTACAAAGGCACACGTTCGCGTTTGGGCAAGCGCCGCCTCGCGGCTCGGCGAAGGTTGAGTTTCATGTCACAGTACACTCGGTAAATGCGCTTGTGATTCCATTGCGGATGGGTTCTTTCAAGAATCTGGCGACACTTGTCGAAGCCCCGGCTGGGCTTGGCCTCGACCAACTTGGCCAATGCCGCGATAACCTCGGCGTCCCGCACCGTCCAGTCCAAGGGTGGCGCGTACCACGCCGCGCGGGACAGTCCGACGCAGTCGCAGGACCGACGCAAGGGACGCGCATGCACCTCGACGAGGAAGCGCACCGCTTCGCGCTTCTGCGCCGGCCCTACAATTTTTTTGCAATCAGGTCCTTCATCGCCGCATTGTCCAGCGCCAGCTCGGCATACATTCGCTTGAGCTTGGCGTTCTCCGCTTCCAGCTCCTTGACTCGCTTCAGGTCAGAAGCGTCCATGCCGCCGTACTTTGATTTCCACTGGTAGTACGTCGCCGAACTGATCCCCGCCTGCCGGCACAAATCCTTTACCGGTACACCGGCATCACCCTGCTTAAGAATCGAGACGATCTGCGCCTCGCTGAATTTCGATTTCTTCATGGAACCTCCTGGCGGAAAAGATGCCAGAAAGTTCTACTTTCTGTATGTCCAGGAACTGGGGGAGCTTACGTTATTACTTCCAGACCGCTCGAATGCTGGTACTGGAGAATAAGCTAGATGATGCAGAGAAAGTTCTCCGCGCGGCAATTTTGCTGAAGCCCGACGATTCCCAGTCAAGAAATTTGTTAGATAGGGTGAATGCACAACGGAAGCAGATCCATTCACCGCGATCATCCTGAGGCAGCCACTCAATTGAGCTTCGGTTGCCTTTGAACTTTTCCAAGCGGATTAATATTCACTGAGCATGTAGCGCCGTCCATTTTTTTGCCCAGACTAAAACGCCGACGAGTTCCCCTGCTTTACGCAAGCAAGGGAACTCATGGTGACCTGATTGCTGGCAAGTCAACCTTCTTTCGCAATAAACGAAAGCGACAGGCGTTCGGGCTCAATATGAGTTCGACGATGTACCTTCCGCCGTCCACTTCTTCAACCACGCATTCACCGTCTCGTGCCACAACACGCTGTTCTGCGGCTTGAGCACCCAGTGGTTCTCGTCGGGGAACGTGAGGAATTCACTGGGAATGCCCTGCCGTTGCAGCGCCGTAAACGCACCCAAGCCCTGCGTAATGGGAATGCGGAAATCATCACCCGAATGAACAACCAGCATCGGCACGCGCCAATCCTTTACGTGGTTGATGGGATTGAATTTCTCGTAGTTCTCCGGAACGTTGAACTGCGCGCCGCCGTTCTCATGCTCCTCGAACCACAGTTCGTCCGTGGCGTAATACATCATCCGCGCATCGAACACGCCATCATGATCGACCAGGCATTTCCACGGCTTGTTCCATACGCCGGCGATCCAATAGGTCATATAGCCACCGTAGCTGGCGCCGAGCGCGCACGCGCGATTGCCGTCCAGGAAGCTGTATTTATCCAGCGCCGCCTGCCAGCCCAGCTTCAGATCATCCAGCGGCTTGCCGCCCCAATCGCCCGAGATGGCATCGGTGAAAGCCTGGCCGTATCCGGTCGAACCATGGAAATTGATGGTGACCACGGCGAAGCCTTGCCCCGCGTAAGTCTGCGGATTCCAGCGATAGCTCCAATCGTTGTTCATCGCCCCCTGCGGGCCGCCATGGATGATGAAGGCGACGGGATACTTGTGCCCGGATTGGTAGTCCGCCGGCTTGACCACATAACCCTGCACGGTCTCGTTGTTCCAACCCTTGAAGGTGAAGAACTGCACGTCGCCCATGCGCACCGGCTTCAGGCGCTGCTGGTTGAAATGCGTCACCTGCTTCAGATCGCGGCCGTCCAGATTAACGGTGTAGAGGTCGGCGGGATGCTTCAGGTCGTCGCGCGCCAGCAGCACATGTTTGCCGGCCAGGGTGTAAGCCGCGACCGAACCCTCACCGACCAGCTTGTCGACCTTCCCGCTCGCCACGTCCACGGCGAACAGCGGATGCTGGCCCTGGTCGTCCGCGGTTACCAACAAGGTTTTGCCATCCGCGCTCACCTGCATGCTGCCCGGCGAACGATCCCACGCCGGATCCACTTCACGCTTCGCGCCTGTCGCCAGGTTCAAGGCCATGATCGCAAAGCGATCCGCCTCGAACGCCGGCGTCTTCATCGCCAGGTAGTAAAGCGTTTTGCCATCCGGCGAAGGCACCGGATAGGCATCCCACGCCTTGTTTTCCGCAGTCAGGTTCTGCGGCGCGGAAGAACCGTCCGCGGCCACTTTGTACACATCGAAATTGGTCGACCACGGTTCGCTGCTGCCGGCGATGCGCGCATCGAAATACACCGTCTGGCCATCAGGCGAGAAGGCGAATTCGTTCTCGTCGCCGAATGGTTTGCTGGGAACATCGCCGTCGATGCCATGGCTCAAGAGGATAGGCTCGACGGGCAAGCTGCCATCCGCACCGAAACGGGCGATATAAAGCTGGTTACGGCGGCCATCCGACCAGGTGTCCCAGTGACGCACGAACAGCTTGCTGTAAAGCGTGCCGGTGGCCTTGTCCTTGGCGCGGCCGTCCAGACGCTCCCTGGTGCACGCCAGATCATGGCAATCGGTGAATACCGCGTAGGACAACAGCACGCTCTTGCCATCGGGCGAGAGCTTGTAGTCCTCGATATCCAGGGGGCCATGGCTGACTTGCACAGGTGCACCAGGCTGAAGCACCAGCCCGCCGTCGGCTGACGGAAAATCCAGCCGCCATAGCTGCGTGGTATCGCCCGCCGCCATGTAATAAAGACTATGCCCATCCGCCGACCAGCGCGGCGACGAAGCCCCCTTGACCGCCAGCTTCACCGGCTGGCTTCCCGCGCGGGACAGCTCCAGCACGTAAAGCGCATTGACGCCCTTGTTGGCCGCGTAGTCCGTGCTGCGCACACTGAAAGCCGCGTAATGGCCATCCGGCGACAGCTGCGGATCGCTGACGCGCTCCAGCATCACCAGGTCGCGCACGTTGAAAGGATGCGGAAAACGGCTTTCGACCGGCACGCCCTGGGGCGCATCCGTCGCCACGGCAGGTATCGCCAGCGCCAGCAACAGCGCAGCAAGCAGGGGTTTCATGGCAGCTCCTTGAGGTTTTTTGTCCGGAAGCTCCGGACGGTAAGCGGGGCCACGGTTTCACGCAAGCTCCACAATTAGACAGGCCCAAACCAAGCCATGGCAGGAACAGCGCAATCGATCACATTTGCCCGAAGGCCTTGGCACAGAACGTGCGACGTGCAGACGTGTTACCGAGGGGAAATTCCAATGTCGCGCCAACGCCTATCCGCGGGCTTTACCTTGATCGAACTGATGATCGTGGTGGCGATCATCGCTATTCTGGCGGCGATTGCGATACCGATGTATCAGATTTATGTCGCCCGTTCGCAGGTGACGGCGGCCCTGGCTGAGATCACGCCCGGGCGAACCGCTTACGAGCTATTGATAAATGCAGGCGTGGTGGACAGCGATACCTATGCAAACGTCAATAACCTGGAACTTCCAACCAGTACCGCGCGCTGCTCTCAGATCTCCGTCTCTGCGCTCAACAATGGAGTAGGCAGCATCAGTTGCCAATTGACTAAGTCCGCGTTAATCACCAATGGTCAAATCGAACTGATGCGTGACGCGAACGGAAACTGGACTTGTACCTCTACCCAGGTCCCCATCGAGGCACTTCCCCCCAACTGCGGAGGATAGGACTGACCCATTTAGCAGTGACCAATAACGTCACTATTTGCCTCATCGCGTCCAGTCATTGCATTCCTACCCGACGAAGTCCACATTTTCATCGTTTCACCATGTCCATCGCTTGTTGACTAGTGCGACCCCATGCACAATCCCGACACCTCCAGAGTAATAGTCCACTAACGGCAGTGGAGGTGGCATATATAGTGCTAAACGTAGCTAGAGCTTCCTGATTGTTCCTGACCTCGTGTGGGGACCGGACCCGCAAATGGGGACCCGGGCGGGGCGCAGGGGGCGTCAGAAACGGTCATTCGACCTAAACAGAGGAACCATCATGAAGAGCGTGCAAAAGGGCTTCACCCTGATCGAACTGATGATCGTGGTCGCGATCATCGCCATCCTGGCGGCTATTGCCATTCCGCAGTACCAGACCTACGTGGTCCGCTCGCAGGTTACCCGTGCCATGGGTGAGGCCGGCGATATGAAGGTAGCGGTTGAGGATTGCCTCAACAATGGCTACACGACCTTTACCGCCAACACCAGCTGCGTTGATACCAGTGGCTCTTCCGATCTGTTGTCGGGCGGCCATCCGGTCTGGGCGGATGGTGCAAATGGCACCATTACTGCAACTCTGGCGTCCGATACCACGCACCACGCGAACGCCAAAATCACCGGCGACAAAGTGATCTGGACCCGTACCGGAAGCGGCTCTTGGAGTTGCTCGACGAATGTGGGCGTAACGTACGCCCCGGCCAGCTGTCCAAACACGGGCACCTGATAGCCGCTTGGCTCTCGCTTCAATGGAGGGTCGCCTATTGGCGACCTTCTTTTTGGTCATTTTTTTCAGGCCCTTGCAGAATGTCCACGTCCACTGAACGCCATATCCCGTGGTCTGCATATGCAGGACTGACGATCGTTTTATTGATAACCTCAGTGGTCTTTGCTCCGGCACTTTCTGGCGGCTTTCTTTTCGACGATTATCTTATCTTCGTCGAAAATCCAATTATCCATGTTACCAGTTGGCATTGGTCAGCCTGGCAGCAAGTCTGGGCCTGGTCGCACACCAACATCCAGCGCCCGCTCGCGATATTTAGCTATGCCTTAAACTATGCGTTAGGCAGCGATAGCTGGGGATTCAAAGCGACCAATCTCGTCATTCATCTTTTTAATACGGTACTTGTCTACTTATTAGTCTCACGCTTATTGATCGCGTGCTGGACCGCAACTCGTTCTGACTCGCCGCCAACACGTCACAGCAGATTCGAAGGCTGGGCACTTTGCGTTGCCGCCGCATGGGCTATGCACCCATTGCAGGTGTCGGCAGTCATGTACGTAGTGCAGCGTATGGAGCTGATGGGATTTGGCTTCGTATTGCTGGCCCTGCTGGCTTACTGGCGAGCTCGGCGTCTCCAACAGGAAAACAAGCGCGGCAGCATCTGGTTGCTTTTATGTCTATTCCTGACAGTCATTGGCTTTGAGGCTAAGGAAACCGCCGTTTTGGTTCCGGGCTATGCGCTCCTGCTGGAGCTGACCGTATTAAGGTTCACGGCGACGCGCCCATCCGTGCAGAGCGCTTGGAAAATTTTTTATATAGTGGGCTGCGCACTCGCAATGGCAGCCTTTGCCTTCTATCTACTGCCTCACTACGCCAGCGCACAAGCATACGCGGGCCGTGACTATACTGCTTGGCAGCGGGAGCTCACTCAGTTGCGCGTGCTGCCGCTTTACCTAAGTTGGATTGTGCTTCCACTGCCCGACCATCTACACTTTTATTACGATAGTTACATAGCCTCTACGGGCTGGCTGCATCCAATCAGCACTTTGTTGGGTGGGTTATTACTACTCACATTACTAATACTCGCCGTCGCATTTCGCCATCGGCGTCCTCTCTTGACGGTGGGTATCAGCTGGTTTTTCGTGGCGCACGCTCTCACCAGCAGCCCAGTTCCCCTCGAGTTGGTGTTCGAACACCGTAACTATCCTGCGCTGCTTGGTCCACTGCTCGCCATAGCCGATGTACTGCAATGGCTAACCCAACGCTCGCGCTCCATGGCTCCCGGCATCGTTGGCATACTCGCTACTATTGCATTCGCGTTCCTTACAATACTGCGCGCCCTGACATGGGGGAGCCCGCTGCTGTTGGCAACAACGTTAGCCCAGACGGATCCGCAATCTACCCGCGCGGCGTTAGATATGGCCAGGCGCTACGTCGCCATGTCGGGAAACAATCCGAGCAATCCGCTGTACTCTCTTGGTATCCAGGAACTGCGGCGCGGCGCAACGCTAACGAATGATTCAATTCTTCCGGAGGAAGGCCTGTTGATCCAGGCCGCCAATCATCCTGACCCGCAGCTCGATCCCAAACTCTTTTGGGATAGCCTTGAACGCAAATTACGCGATGGTCATCTGATACCAGACAACTACCGTACCTTGTTTGATCTACAACAAGCCAGGATTCACGGACAAATTGCTATCGATGCTGCTCAGTTAAGCCGCTCCTATGACATCGCGATCACGCGCAATCCTCGCCGTGTCAGTCTACATGCGCAATATGCCGAACTAGCGAGCTTGGCGCTAAACGATTTGCCACTTGCCGCTAACCAGTGGTGCAAGGTCTTGGACCTAGAAAAGAGTGATCCGAGCTACGCCGGCCAGTTGGCGAACTATTTGATTGCTAATCAACGTTATTACGAGGCATCCGCGGTAATTGCCGAAGTTGAGCGGCAAGACCCGCAACAAGCCAAGAATTCGGCATGGCAGGCCAGACTTGACAAGCTAAGCCACGCCTCGACTACCTCTGTCCCTTCGATACTGGCCACAGTCGCAAACTAAAAGAATCATCGCATGGAATATAGGCGGTGAACAAAAGTCGCGCTTGTCATAAGCTGTAATTATGCCGACCATCCCACGCTCATCTTACTGGTTGCTAGCTGCCGCGCTGCTGTTGACCGCTATCGTCTATTGGCCGGGCCTGTCTGGAAGTTGGCTGTTCGACGATTACCCGAACATTGTCGACAACCCTGGCGTGCAACCCCAACACATCAATCTGGGCTCACTGGTGAGCGCGGCGCTGTCGTCGCCTGCCAGCGATTTCAAGCGCCCGCTTGCCTCACTGAGCTTCGCGCTGAATTTTCTTATCACCGGCCTTGATCCGTTCTGGATGAAGTTGAGCAACCTGGTCATTCATCTCTTGAACGGCCTGCTCTTCTTCATGCTCTCCAGACAGCTGCTTGCCGTCGCGACACCTGCTTCCGATCAGCGCCGCAACGAATGGGTTGCGTTACTGATCGCAGGCGGCTGGCTTGTGCTGCCGATCAATTTGACTGCCGTGCTCTACACCGTCCAGCGCATGGAGAGCATGGCCAATTTATTTGTGTTGCTTGGCCTCATTGGATACCTTGCTGGCCGCATTCGTATATTTGGCGTCGACTCGCCAACGTCACAATTTGGAGGCGGCCAGCATGGAGGGTATCGGCTTTGCGTTCTTAGCCTGACCGTCCCAACGATCCTTGGCCTTTTGGCCAAGGAAACGGCCGTTATGCTGCCGCTGTATGCGTGCTTGTGCGAATGGATACTCTTCGGCTTTCGCAAAAAGCGCAATGCAGCCTGGGCAAGTCACAAGCAGCCGGAATACGACACGCGAATCTTGATTCTGTTCGTTGTGACACTTATCTTGCCAGCCATTATCGGCCTCGCGGCATTGTTGCCGAGTATCTTGGCACCCGCCACATGGGCAGTGCGAAATTTCAATCTTCAGACCCGGATGCTGACTGAAGCTCGCGTCGTGGTCGGCTATATCGCCTGGATAGTACTACCCACGCCGCATGCATTGTCGTTTTATCACGACGATTTCAATGTTTCCGCGGGACTGCTCAATCCTTGGAGCACGCTAGTAAGTCTGCTCACGCTGCTTGCGCTCGCCGTCACGGTGCCCGCTTTCCGTAGAAGTCGTCCGCTGGTCACCTTAGGCATTGCGCTCTTTCTCGGTAGCCATTTGCTTACCGGTACCATTCTGCCTTTGGAACTGGTCTACGAGCACCGTAACTATTTTGCAAGCTATGGTGTGTTGCTTGCTATCATCCCCCCTCTCGTTCCGGATTCATCGACGCAAACCGGCGCGACTCCACGGATTCTGTGGGTACGCTACAGCATACTTGTCTGCTTACTGCTGCTCTGGTCGACAGAGACTGCTCTTACCGCCCGTGCCTGGGGCGACCCGTTGAAGCTGGCCGAGGTGCTCGCCTGGCGGGCGCCCTATTCGCCTCGGGCCGAGTATGAGCTAGGACGCACGTATATTATCTATTCGCATTACGATCCGTTGTCGCCATTCACGCAAATGGCATATGCCCCATTGGAACGCGCAGCGGCGCTTCCCGGCTCTTCGATCCTGCCCGAGCAAGCGCTCATTTTTATGAACGCGCGCATGAGTCTACCGCTCAAGAATGCGTGGTGGAACAGTATGATTGATACGCTGAGAAGACGTGAGCCGACCGTGCAAGATGAAAGTTCACTTAGCGCGCTGACTCAATGCGCTCGCGATGGCGACTGTGTCCTTCCGAAACAGCGAATGGTTGACGCTTATGAAGCGGCACTCTCCCACCCCCGGCCCAGCGCTCGACTGTTATCATCATACGGCGACTATGCTTGGAATGTTCTGCAAGATCATCATCTAGGGTTACGTATGATTAACGGAGCAATCGCCGCAGCCCCCAGCGAGCCTGCCTACCGAATTACCCAAGTACGAATGCTAGCTGCTTCTGGACAGACTGAGAAGGCGCGTCTAGCGCTGAACCAGCTAAAGGCGCTCAACATTGGAGGGCGCCTGGACAATACCTTGGTGGGTCTGGAAAATTTGCCTGGCATAAATTAGGACCACAACTGATTGCCATAGTCAGGTAAATCCGGGAGCAACGTGACCGTGCCACTCAAGCTTATTTGCAGCAAAGCCGATCTCGCCATAAACGGCGCCGTTCCGGCGTTCAGTGAGCCGCTGCACGTAGGACGCCCCAATATCGGTGACCGCGGCGCGTTCATGCAACGGGTCAGTCAAGTTCTCGACAGCCAATGGCTGACAAATAACGGTCCTATGGTGACCGAATTTGAACGATGCATTGCTGACCATTTAGGCGTAAAGCACTGCGTCGCCATGTGCAACGGCACCATCGCGCTAGAAATTGCCATTCGTGCCTTGCGCCTCGAAGGCGAGGTCATCGTACCTTCATGGACCTTTGTCGCTACTGCCCATGCCCTGTATTGGCAAGGGATAACCCCTATCTTTGCCGACATTGACCCCACGACCCATAATATTGATCCCCTCGCCGTGCGTCGCATGATCACCCCACGTACCAGCGGAATCATCGGCGTACACCTTTGGGGCCGCGCCGCTCCGATCGAGGAATTGCAAGCCATTGCGGACGAGCACGGAGTGAAGTTGCTGTTCGACGCAGCGCACGCATTCGGCAGCACGCACGGCGGAAAAATGATAGGCGGCTTCGGTATGTGTGAAGTATTGAGCTTTCACGCCACGAAGTCATTCAACACTTTCGAAGGAGGCGCCGTCGTCACCAATGACGATGAGTTGGCAGAAACGATACGACTCATGAGGAACTTCGGCTTCGCGGGTTACGACAATGTCATCCATCCTGGAACCAACGGCAAGATGATTGAAATGTGCGCCATCATGGGCCTCACCAATCTTGAATCACATGCCGACGTGGTTGCTTGCAACGCTCGCAATCACGCAGCTTATGCTGAAGCATTGGCAGGCATACCGGGCATATCGCTACTTACTTACGGCTCCGTCGAGCGCAATAGTCATCACTACATTGTTGTTGAAGTAGACAACGACTGTCGGGTCGATAGAGATCAGATCGTAATAGCGCTACATGCAGAAAACATATTGGCCCGCAAGTATTTCTGGCCTGGTACGCATGCCATGAAACCTTATCGTGATCTGTTTCCGCATGCAAGATTGATGTTACCCAACACGGAACAGGTCGCTAAAAAAGTTATCGTGCTTCCGAACGGCACGACGTTGTCCAATAGTGAAATCCGAACCATTTCTGACGTTATTGGCGCTTGCGTCAATTAAGGGAGTTTGTACGTGAGTATTGAAACATTTATCGATAAATTTTCATTCGCCATTGAAACATCTCCGGAAACACTGAGTGCGGACACCGAATACAAAGCACTCGACATCTGGGATTCGTTGAATGCCCTATCTGTTATCGCCATGGCAGATGCAGATTTCAATGTCGCGATAAGCGGCCAAGACGTGGAACAAAGCCGCACGATAGGGGACCTATGGCAAATTGTTCGAGCCAAGATGGTCACGACATGAAAGCCGTTTCCGGTGTAGCCATTCGCGCCATATCTGCCGCGGTACCCATCGCGATAGCGCGAACGCAGGACTATGAGTTCATGGCTGAACACGATCGACTGCGCTTCCAAAAGGCGACCGGAATAGCTGAGCGGCGAGTTTCTCCAGCAACACAATACGCTTCGGACCTATGCGCTGCCGCTGCGATCCGAGCGCTGGATCATCTGCAATGGGATCGACAAAGCATCGGCGCACTCATTCTGATTACGCAAACAGCCGACCAGCCTATCCCTGCCACGGCAGTCGTTCTACAGCATAAGCTTGGCTTATCGCAAGAGTGCGCCGCATTTGACATAAACCTCGGATGCTCGGCGTACCCCTACGGCATAGCCGTTGCCAGTTCAATGATGCAATCACTCGGAATAAGTCGTGCGTTGTTGCTGATGGGTGATGTATCCAGCCGGGTCTGCGCCATTCATGATAAAAGCGCGTGGCCGTTATTTGGAGATGCAGGTTCTGCCACGGCGCTTGAACTTCGTGCTGACGCTCCAGCCATGCATTTCGACCTGATGTCGGACGGTTCCGGGAAAGACGCCATCATCGTTCCAGGAGGCGGATTGGCTTCCCGAAGGCCTCCAGGAGCCGGACCTATTGCCGAAGAGTCAGGACCTGATGGAATACTTAGGCGGCCCGACAACCTTGTTCTTCGCGGCGCAGACATCTTTAGTTTCGCCATAACAAAAGCCGCACCGAGCATAAAGCGTGTCTTGGATAAGGCAGAAAGATCTCCCGTGGACACAGACTTTCTCTTGCTCCACCAGGCCAATAGGATGATCAACGACACGGTCACCAAGAAGGCAGGCTTTTCGGCGCTCCAAGCGCTGTCTACATTGTCGCAATACGGAAATACGAGCTCGGCATCGATCCCTTTGACTCTATGCGCCCATGCCAACGAATTCACGACGGAGAAATTCATCGTCGTGTGTGGTTTTGGCGTCGGCCTCTCTTGGGCTAGTGCAACACTGATGATACCGAAAGGATCGGTACTGCCCGTATTGGAGACGGATGATGCCTATTGATCTTCGCTCGTATTCGGAACGCTCAGCGTTCGACCAAGAGATTTCGTCACTGTTCGAGCAGAGGTTTTTCGTCGGTAACGCGGCAAGCTTCAAGGAAATCGATACATACAAGAGCTTTGCACTTGGCAAGAAAATTGTAACGGTGCGTAAAACTGCTGCTGGAATCAAAGCCTTTGCGAACGTCTGTCTTCATCGCAGCAACATCATAGATCCGCTTGGCGAAGGAAAACGCCATTTCAGTTGTGGCTTTCACGGTTGGAGCTACGATGCAAATGGCGAATTGTCGCTGGCACCATTTTCCGAAAGAAGCTGCATAAAGAATCGGAACCTGGCCTCGTTCCCAATCATCGAATCGGGGGGGCTACTCTTTACGGGATTGTCCGGTGCCTTACCCATCGTCGATAAAGTACCGGGCGCACTTGAAAAGATCGGGATGACGGTGAGTGCTCCGTTCCACAAAGAGCACATTTTGCACAAGTGCAACTGGAAATTGCTTGTCGAAAATATCCTCGAGAGCTACCACCTGAATTTTGTACATCGAAATACTTTTCTTAAATCAGGATTCACGTCTACATCAATCCACGAATGGGCGGCAGAAGATTACGTCAATTTAGCCTCTATCACTCCTTTGCCAAGCACGGATAAAACAACTGCGATTAGACGGCTCGCAAGGAACGCGGCGCACGTATATCGACACGCATATATATTTCCCAATCTCTTCATTTCAAACACTAACGATTTAGTTGGCTTCATTAGTCACATTATTCCCTTAGATGAAAAGACTACGCAGCTTTCTTGGGAACTGTTTGAATTGCCGCAACTCTTCGCGCTTCCCGCACCCGTCCGCGAGCACGTACGAAATGAAGCTATCCAATTTTCACAAACCACACTGGAGGAAGACAGAACCATGGTCGAGTCCTGCCAGATAGGCATTTCAAGTGAAATGCGCAGCGTACAACTACAAGCCATAGAGGATCGCGTGTCGCACTTTCACGATTTCTACAACAGGCACATGATCCATGCTCAATAAAAAAACGATATTGGTAACCGGCGCCACATCGGGCATCGGCGCGGCAATATGTCAAGACCTCCTTGGCGCCGGAGCCAGTATTGTTGCCGTTGGCAGAAATTCCGATAGGCTTGATGTTCTGAAAACGCAGGCGCCATCCCGCGTCAAAATTATCCGTTTTGATCTAACACAATTTGCCGATCACAAAGCCGTCTTGACAGATATCGGCACTATCGATGGACTCGTCTATTCAGCCGGCATCACTGATAGCAATCCACTTCGCTTTTTCTCGCTGGAAAAATATCAAAAAGTAATAGATATTAATCAAACTGCGCCCATCGTATTGGTATCAGAGCTCGTGCGCGCCGGCTGCCTAAATCCAGCCTCATCGATCGTATTTATTTCTTCCATTCTTGGGCCAAGAATTGGCATGAAAGGAACCGCAGCATACGCTGCAACCAAAGCAGCATTGACTGCATATGCAAAGGTCATGGCATTGGAGTTGGCCCACAAATCCATTCGAGTCAACTGTGTCTCCCCCGGCATGGTAAACACGGCACTTATCACCAACCAACATCAGGTTTCTGAAGAGTCCTTGCGGATCGACATGCAAAAGTATCCGCTTGGCAAGCGCTTTGCTGAGGCCAGGGAGGTAGCTACAGTTGTACGCTTCTTGTTGTCAGACGAGTCTTCATTCATAACGGGCACCGAACTAGTCGCCGATGGAGGGTACTCAATCCAATGACCAAGCAAAATCTCATTCTCGTCGGCGGCGGGCGCTTTGGCCGAGAAGTAGCGACATGGATTAGTGTTCTTGACCTGCCTTTTAAGCTACTTGGATTTATCGACGATGAAAAGAATTCCCCAGAGATCATCGGCCCCATCGTTGAGCACAAACCAAGAAAGGATGCGCTTTATCTAACGTGCTTCGGCTCAGGTTTGTCTCGCAACAGAGTGCGGAAGATTCTAGAGAACAATGGCGCACGTTTTGCTAATTTTTTCGATCCGCAAGTAAGGTCCGCGTCTTCTTTGGATGGACTGAGCAACTGCATCTTGTTGGGGCATATTGGCATTTCCAACAATGTGACGCTTGGCAACGATCTACTAATTCACGGTTTCGCAAGCATAGGGCATGACGTAACCATCATGGATGGGGTAACTGTGGGCGCACATGGCTTTGTTGGGGGAGGCGCGACACTAGGTGAAAACTGCACAGTCCATCCCAATGCCGCCGTTCTACCTAGCGTATTCGTGGGCGAGAGGGCCATTGTCGGCGCAGGCTCAGTGGCGGTAAGAAACGTTCAGGCGGATACAACCGTCTTCGGTCTCCCCGCAAAAGTCATCGCATATGGCAAACATGGTGCCTGACATCTACCTCAATGCGATCGCCTCAGCACTTGGCGGCAAGATCGAGCAGAACAACGCTAATAATCTCCATCAACCGCAGGAAGACTGCGAACGCATAGTGAAGAAGACCGGGGTGCGTGGCCGCACCATCGCGCTACCCGGACAATTCACTAGCGACCTATCTTGCATGGCGACAAGCGAACTGCTTCGCAAGTTAAATACTTCAGCTAGCGCGATTCAAACGCTATTAGTTTGCACGCAAACACCGGATCACTTGATACCAGGTGTTTCTTCGCGCGTCCACGGCGAACTCGGCTTTCCCGAAGAATGCCTCGTGTTCGATATCAATCAAGGTTGCTCGGGCTTTGTAGTTGGCACGCAAACAGTAACGGCTTTATTGCGCTCATCTAGCGATTCGGCCGTATTGATCAATGCGGATACCTACTCGCGGCTCATTCGACCAAATGACTTGGCAACCCGTGTTTTGTTTGGCGATGCAGCGACAGCGTCAATGTTCTCTACACAGCCCCCTGGGCTGCGGGTGATTTATAACCGATGTTTCGCGAACGGAAATGGCTACGATGCTTTTGTCGCACGAAATTCCGCCACGCGCATCGATCCAGACCACTCTGCCGGCATCTACATGGATGGCCCGGGCATTCTCAACTTTGCACTGCACGTGGTACCTGAAGCGATCCACCAGGCACTGAAAGCCAATGGACTCACGATAGAGCAAATACGCCTCTTCGCCTTCCATCAAGCAAATAGCTTCATGATCGGAAAACTTACTCAAAAATTGCACATCAGCGCCGAGCAAGCGCCTCAGAATTGCGAACATCTAGGGAATACCGTATCGGCCTCCATTCCGCTGCTACTGCTTGACCACTGGCAAGAGCTAAAGGATAGGGAGTTGGTCATGGCGATAGGTTTCGGCGTTGGTTTATCTTGGGGCGTATCGTTATTCGAATACCGTAGCGATCACTAAACGCCCATCAAGCTGGCAGATAGGAGCAATGCTCACTTTCAGACTCGACCATTCAATTCCCTTAAACGCTTCAACTTAGCAAGAGTATGTATCTGAGTGAAATTGCATGGCCAATATTGGACATAGGGGACTCCATGCCAGCTTTTGGGGAGGGCTTGAAATTGCCGTCCGTTACGGTGTCCAGATTGCCGTAACTGTCATTCTAGCTAGGCTGCTTGTCCCTGATGACTTCGGGCTCATAGCTATATTGCTGGTCTTTACGAGCGTTGGGGCGTTACTTGCCGACGCCGGATTTGGCACTGCGCTGATTCAGCGGCGAGAACACACCATTGATGATGAAACCACGATGTTTTTCATCTCGCTCGGCACGGGCTTCGCCGCCACATTGATACTTTATTTGACGGCAAATATCATTGCTGATTTTTACAATAAGCCGACCCTTGCACCGCTTACCAAATTCATGGCTTGGGCGCTGTTTTTTGGTTCGGCGGGTGCAGTACCAGACGCACTTTTAACCAAACGTCTTGATTTCAATGCTCGTACCCGTGCACAAGCCTTGTCCTCAATAGTATCTGGCGCCCTGGCTATCATTCTTGCCCTGCAAAAGTTCGGAGTATGGAGCTTGGCGTGGCAGGGCATGACCGAGACAGTATTACGCACTTTTTTCATGTGGCAATTTTCCCGCTGGATGCCAAGAGGGCGGTTTCGTGTCGATTCATTCAGAGCCCTATTCAACTTCGGCGGCTACATGCTGCTGGCAGGTGTACTCAGCACCATTTCTAGCAGACTTCAGTCACTGGTCATCGGCAAGTTATTCACTGCTCGCGACCTTGGTTATTATGTCCTCGCCCAGAATACTCAGGCAGCCCCATCCTCTGTCGTTGCTATATTGCTGAATCGCATAGGACTGCCTGTATTTTCATCCATGGCTCACGATCGAGCACAACTTCGTCTCGCTCTACAGGTATCACTGCAAGCGTCCATGTTTGTCTTCTTTCCATGCATGTTAGGTTTGGCCATGATCGCGAAACCGTTTGTCACTATGATGTACGGCGCGCAATGGACGCCGGCGACCCCAATGCTCACCCTTCTGGCACTGGCCGCCTCCATCTGGCCCATACACGTACTTAATCTATTGGCGCTGAGTGCCTGCGGGCGCTCCGATCGCTTCTTACGACTTGAACTGATTAAAAATATAGTCGTCGTGGCAGTCACGCTGTTGGCCAGCTTATTTGGACCCACGGCCGTTGCCGCAGCCATGCTTGTCGCAGGTATATGCGCAGCTTGGATCAATACCTGGTATTCAAAAAGGACATTTGACTACGGTCTTCTTCAACAGATTGTCGACCTGAAAAGTACATTGCTAATCACATTAATCGCGATGCTCCCTGCCTGGGCAATATTGCACTGGGCTCCAGAGGGCATTGTCATGACGCTGGCAGCCGTTTGCAGCGCAATTGTGGTTTACGTAGGCATGGCAAGGCTAAGCAAGCATCCAGCTCTAATCGAGATAATTCATGTGCTAAAACTTGTAGGGGAGGCCTATTCAAAAAAGACGTCCTCCAGGCACGACCCATGATTTATGCCAGAGATGTCACCAAATATCCTAATGACGAACTTCGCTTCGTTATTTACGCACCGCGTTACCGTGACAATTCGGGCGGCGCGATTGTTATGCATAAATTGTGTGACGTCCTTAATGATATGGGTTATTCAGCGCTCCTTTATCCCTTATGGAAACCTCTCTCCCTGCCATCCGCCTTGTTCCGCTCACCGCGCATGACGTTCGCCTATCTCTTGGCGCGTGCTTATCGTGGCAAATATGCAACAAATGCCAAATATAATACGCCCCTCGCTAAGCAAAGGGACATTCAAGGTAGCATTGTCATCTATCCTGAAATTGTCAGCGGCAACCCGCTTCGTGCCGAAAAATACGTCAGATGGCTGCTGCACAGACCTGGCTTTCATGAAGGGCATTTCAAATACTCTCCAGGAGATCTCTATTTCTGTTACCAGGAAGCATTCCATAAAAACTGTAGGGACATGGTCCATGGAGGCTCGCTTACTATAGGCGACACCCTTCTGGACATTTACAAACAGACCAACTATGGCGAACGCATTAAAACATGTTTCATAGTCAGGAAAGGAAGAGCTCGCCCCGACCTCCCCGACCTTAAACATCAATGGGTCGTTGATGATCTAAGCCATGAGGAACTCGCCAAAGTATTTAATGAATGCAAATTTTGTTACTTGTACGACACCTACACTGCATATGCACAATACGCGGCCATTTGCGGCTGCATTCCAATCGTTGTACCTCTTCCCGGCGTAACCAAGGAGCAGTGGGTTCCTGAAGAAAAGGGGCGTCTTGGTGTCGCTTATGGGGAAAGCGACACAGAGCATGCTGTGACCACCCGGCCTGCTCTCTTATGCTTCATGCAGGAAACTTCCAAAAAAAACAGGGAAGCAGTTGCACATTTTGTCGAAGCCGTGAAGAAGCACTTCAAGACATAAATTCCTACTCGCCCCCCTGAACTCCATCCACAATGCCTTTGAGCATATTGCGAATTTGCTTATTACGTTCCGGCCCAACAACCGCGGTGATGAGCATGGTCAAAATCAGTTTTGCAATGGCCCATACTTTCCACACCGAAGGCACATAAGGCTTTTTCATGAGAAAAATGGCGTTTCTATACAAAAAATACTGCCTCTTTGGTGTGCGTAGTGGCCAAAGACGCCACCCAAAGCACCACAAACGGACGGAATTCTGACCCATGCAATGCTCGAATATGGCTGAGGGCGCTCCCCACAGGGTATGACCTGATGCTTGCACACGGAAAGCCCAATCGGTGTCGACGTGATCTATAAATAATTTCTCATCCACACCGCCAAGGGCTTGAAACAATTCAATCGAAGTTAGTGTTCCGCTACCGTTGAGATTTACACAGGCCACTGCTTCGCTAGAACCCCTTGGCGGATAAACGCGCTTCCAATGCCACCGCCTGACCTGATGGAATCCATGCGCAAGTTGTGTTGCAGGATCGAACAGATATGGGCCAACGCATCCAACGTTTTTATCTTTCGCCGCAAGTGCATTGTAGACCGCAAGAAGCGTATAGACACTTTGTGCTATCGGCACGCTGTCTTGATCGAGTAACAACACGTACAACGTTTTGGGCGCCATCGCCGATAACTGCTGAACACCTTGATTTATAGCCGCGGCCAAACCAATATTTTTTTCGTTGCGAACGATGGCCACATGTTCAAATTCCTCCGAAAGCTGCTCAATCTGCAGCATAAGGGCTTGATCAGATGCATTATCAACAACGACCTTCGGCGACTCCGAAGGCAACGCTCTAAACTGAGCCTTGAGTAATAGTATGTCAGGGTTGAACGTCACAGTAACCGTGCCGAGCAACGCATAATCAATACTACTCATACTTATCCGCGCTCCATGCGATAGATCAATGTTGGAATGATTCGCTTAACGGGAAAAAGCATGAAGTCGGGAACTTGGCGCACCAGGCGAGCCTGAAACGAGTCTGGATGTTCAATATTCAATGTGGCACGCCAAGCGGCCAGGCAGAGATTCTTCCACTTGAATCCGGTCTCATCAAGCATCCTTTCTAACTGCTTCATTTGAAGAGGCTCACAATCGTAGAGTTCACCTTTATCCATCCATTTTAGATAAGGCGTACGCAATTTAGATGGCAGCCAGCTAAGAAATGCTAGGCGATAGTGCGGTTCGATCAGCATCCAGCGATTCGGCACTGCCAAATATGCAACGCCTGTCTGCTTAAGCACCCTGCGTACCTCTTCTAGGTGATGAAGCTGAGCTGCCCGTTCACCAACGTGTTCGATCACATGATTAGTCAATACGACATCGAAAGATGCGTCCGGAAAAGGTAGCACCGTGCCTTCGACCTGCGTATAGCGATACCCATCCTTTACCAAGCGGCTATCATAAATGTCGACGGCGTCCACGCTATAACGTCCATCGGGCAGGGTGCCGAAATAATGAGCAATGCCGCCCGAGCCAGTTCCCACTTCAAGTAGACGAATTGGACGATGATTATCCACAAGCCCCAGAAGCTGCTCGATTTTCATCGCTTTCAGGCGACGAGATGCCATGTCCAACACAGCATGCGGTTTGCGCTGTGCGTCGCAACCTTGCACGCTATGCTCTAGTCGCTTTGTTTGGTGGCTCATAGACCAAACAGCTCATTTGTAAGCCGCTCACCAAACCTAGGCCATACGAATTGTCGCGCAAATTCGAGACAGGCGAAGGTATCTTGCTTACGCCCTGAGATAACTTCAAGCACGGCCCGTGCGATTCCCACGTAGTCTCCAGACTGGATCAATCGACCCGATACCCCCTCTGATACAGCATCAACTACGCCCCCTGTGGCGAACGCAATCGTCGGCACTCCGTGTGCAGCAGCCTCCACGGCCACCATGCCGAATCCTTCAGGATCCCCCGGAATATCACGTATCGGGAACACATGCACCCGGCTGATCTTGAAAAGAAGCTGCAATTCTCGATCACTCACTGCGCCCAGCAATCGAATATGCTCAGACAGTCCCTTTTGCTCAGCCAATGCAAGGATGTCCTGCGGTGCCTGCACACGTGCATTGAGTGCGTTCCGAGGCGTATCCCCGGCGACCAAAAGTAAAACATCAGATCTCTGCTGAATAATCGACGGAAGTGCTCTCGCTACAAATTCGGCAATACCTTTGCGCTCGCTCAGGCGACCGACCGACAAGAGAATAGTCCGATCGCCAAACCCTTTTTCCCGACGAAACGCTTCCGTCGTCGCCCTATCGTAATCTGATTCAGGCAACTGGACGCCAGGATGCACGATGCTGATTCGAGAAACTTCAATACCCGCCCTACGAGCAAGCTCTGCCGTGGCGCTGCTGTTGGTGATGATCTTATGCATGCGACGAATGGCTGGAAGCCACAAAGAACGATAAACAATATGTTGGACCGATATATCTAGGCCGTGAATATATACCGCAGTCGAAGCATGCACCATGCGGCCTAAAAGAAAAATGATGGGCGCAGTCAAACCGCTCCCGGCAAGCATTAGTTGCGGTCGAAAGCGCCATATCTCTCGAAACGTTGCCAGCGTTGCACCCAGCAGAAAGCACCATAATGGCTTGAGTGGAACCTCAATAACCCGCACTCCGGGCGGCGCCTGTGCAGCTGCTCCGCAAGGCCCGATGACGCAGACATCACTCTTGCTCGCCAGCTCCTTAGCCATGTACCAGTTAAGCCGTTCCATACCTCCCACCAAGGGGGGTAGATTGCGGGTAACGATAAGAATGCGTCTTCGTGTCTCAATCATCGTGGCGATACGTCAATGCCGTGATTTGCTCAGACACCAATCCGATAAGAAATATGATCACCGCCGCGCTCCACATAAGCGTACTCATGTTCGTCAAGCGTCCTTCATACACAAATGTCCATGCGTAATTAATGAGACCTAGTAAAAAAAACAGCGCGCTTGCCGGCGCAAACAGCTTCAATGGCGAGTACAACGTCGCAATCTTGAAAATGATGAGTAGGAAACGCAGACCATCGCGCAGAGGCCTGATATGGCTCTTTCCTACACGTTGGGCTGCCTTGATAGGCAAGTACGAGATCGGATATGCACTACGAAAGAAGGCCATGGTGCTGGTAGTTGGATAGCTAAAGCCATTTGGCAGCAAATGCAGGAACTCCCGAAACCTGTTCGCGCGCACCGCACGAAAGCCCGAGGTAAGGTCAGCCACCGTGTGCCCCGTCATGTTTGAAGCCAACCAGTTATAGAGCTGGTTGGCTAAGCCGCGCCCCACACCAGCTTGACTGTCCCAGTCGCGCGCGCCGACCACCATGTCGTAACCCTGATCGAGCTTTTCCAACATGCGCGCGACGTCTTCAGGATCGTGCTGGCCGTCGCCATCCATGAAAACCAGTATTTCACCGGTCGCAGCACGGACACCACGCTTGATCGCCGCCCCGTTGCCCATGGAATAAGGAGAGGAAAGACAGCCTACCCCATGACCGGCGCAAAGCGCCGCAGTGTCATCGGTGGAACCGTCGTCGACTACGATGATCTCCGCGGAAGGCTGGGCCGCTTTAAGGCGCGGCAGCAGATCGGCAAGCGCGGGGGCTTCGTTTTTGGCCGGCAAGATAATGCTGAGACGAGGCAAGTCGGTACTCCCAAGGTATGAACGAATCATACCTTGGGCCTTTCGTGCATACATAGGAAGGTAATCTACCTACCTCGTCTTTCCAGCGTTATCGCCCCGGGACTGACATGGCGGCGTCTAATGCTTGCTTTCGCCCTGACCTTTTGCGCCGTTTTTTACCACCGAAGATTTGACTAGCTCAGCCGTTGCCACGAAAGGCGCCAAGTCTTCGTCGACCTGTTCCCTGACCGCCTCGTTGAAGGTTGCTCCCGGCACCAGGGAGTTACCCAGGATGCCCAGAGCATTGTCTTTCGCTTGATCCTCGGCCCAGTCTCCCGCCTGGTCCATGCCTTCGTCCTTGGCCGCATCCCATGCTTCACCCCAGGACGGTGCGCTTGCCGCGGCCGCTCCGACGCTTGCGAAGATTTTCACGTAGGGCAGGAACTTGGCGGCTGTTGCCCCTGTATCGAAGATATCGCCGACGGCATCTGCCGTTTCCGCGGCGCAGGCATTGCCTAATTTTCTTTGTACAACCGCCTCGCTGTGGGAGATATCGCCCCACAGTTCTGCACAGAACTCCATCGCTTGCGCACAAAAGGCATCCACCGAGGTCAGATAAAGACCGGTCTGATCTCGATATGAAAGTGGATTACCTGCGACATAGGTGAAGGTATTGGCGCCTCCCCGACGCCCGATCGGATCACTTTGAAGGTAACGTCCTGTCGCTGGGTCGTAATCGCGGTGAACGTTGTAGCTCATTCCCGTCTCCGCATCGAAGTATTGGCCGGGGAATCGCAGGTTATAGGTGTATCCGGTCGAGGCTGGCGCGACTTCATCCCACGGATTGCCCTGATACGGGTTCTGCCATGTAGTGTTGCCGTCAACATCCGCGATGGCGCGCGGTGTGCCGAGTTGGTCCGCTGTCACATAGGCAATGGTGCTGGTCGAGCCTGGCGTATCAACGTTGGCAACCGGAATGCCGTCCATCCAGATGTAGTCGCGGTTGGTAGCGCCGTACTCACCGAGCATCTGACTGGCTTCGTTGTAGTCGTAGCGTTCCGTCGCCGCGCCGGAGACTTTCTGGATGCGCTGGTTGAGTGCGTTATACGTATAGCTTCCCACCGTAGCACCAGCCACTTGCGCAACGGCCATGCGGTTGCGGTCGCTGTATCCAAAGCCGTAGGTAGTTCCAGCTTGCGTCATCGCCGTGGTGTTGCCATCGGCATCCACGCTGAAAGCGTTGCTGCCCACGGCGCTGAGCTGGTGCGTACCAGAGTTATAGGAGTACGTACCGGTATCGAGCCCCGAGCCGGTCTTGCTCAGTCGGTCACCGGTCGGGTTGTAGGTCACGCTTTCGAGGGTGTTGCCGTTCGCCTGGGTCACGCTGAGCAACCGATACAGCGGATCATAGGCATAGGTCTCGGTAGCCGGACTCGCACCGGGTGCATTACCAATCGCCGTGATATCCCCCATCGCATCCCTTGCCACGTGCAGGGTGAACGCCGGACTGGTCAGGTCGGTGAGCCGGTAATTCGCATCATAGGTGCGGGTGACGGTTTGCCCGTTGCCGAGTGTGTAGCTGGCGACCGGTCCGAATGGCTGGTAGGTGACGTTGCTCACCACCGTGCTGGCGGTGCCGTTGGGCGGGGTAACAGCGATAGCCTGGATGCGCCCATCGCCGTCGCGGGTGTAGCTCACCCGCGTGCCGCTGGGATACGCGATGCTGCTCAGCCGTCCCGCTGCGGTGTAGCTATAGGTCGTGGTGTCGGTGCCGGCTGCCGTGATCTGCTGTTTCTGGATCACCTCGCCCTGCGGGTCGTAGCAGTACACGGTGGTCACGGCGGTTTCGAGGATGCGGGTCAGCCGTCCCAGCGGCGCGCTGCTGGCGCAGCCGGTGATGCTGTTGGCCTCGTCGTAGGTGTAGGTGATGTTCTGGGTGCTGTCCGGGTAACTCGTGCTGGTCAGCCGGTTCAGGGCGTCGTAGCCGTAGGTGGCGGTGATGCCTTTGGCATCGGTGCGGGTCAGTACGTTGCCGGCGGCATCGAAGGTCCGGCTGGTGATACCGGTGTCGGGGCTCACTTGGCCGGTCGCGTCGCTCAGGCCATCGTAGCTGTAGATGGTGGCGAGGCTGCTGGGGTCGGTGACCTGGGTCAGGCGGTCCAGGCTGTCGTAGGCGTAGTGGGCGGTGGTGTTCTGGGTCGCAGTATCGCTACCGTTGTAGTTGTCGATCGTCTGCACCAGCCGGTTGAGCGCGTCGTAGCCGAGCTGGCGTTGTACGCCCAGCGCGTCGGCGCTTTGCACCAGGTTGCCGTTGGCGTCGTAGCTGTTGCTGGCGCTGGCGTTGAACACGCTGTGGTTGAGGCCATCGACCACGCCGGTGAGCTGGCCCAGGGTGTTGAAGGTGCGGCTGAGGCTCTTGTGCAGGGTGCCGTTGGCATCGAACACCTGCTCGGCGGTTTTGTCGCCGGCGGCGTCGAGGGTGTAGTGGATGGCATTGCCTTCGGCATCGGCGATCTGGATCAGGCGATGGGCCGCGTCATAGGTGTAGGTGGTGGTGAGGCCGTCCGCATCGGTGATGCTGGACACCGCGCCGTAGGGGGTGTAGCCGAAGGTGATCTGGCGCCCGCCAACCGTGCGCGTGGCGAGCCAGCCGCGCGGGGTGTAGGTGAGATCGGTGTTGACGCCGTTGGCATCGGTGAGGCGGGTGATGCGGCCATCGGCGTCGTAGGAGGCGATGGTGGTGACGTGGCCGGCCGCATCGGTGACGGTGTGCAGGTCGCCGGGCTGGTAGCAGGCCGCGCCGGGCGTGCCGCAGTTCACCGCGCTGGCGGCCAGGTAATAGCTGTAGGTGGCGGTGGACGAAAGGTCGGTGCGTGGGCCGGTGACGGTAAGCAGCAGGCCGGGCAGCGGGCATTGCACGGTGTCGACGGCGGTGCAGTAGGTGTAAGTGGTGCGGCGCACGCCCGAAGGTGCCGAGCCCGATGCCGAGCAGCTATAGCCGGCAGCAGCGCTGTTGGTGGGATCGATATCGCAGCGGGCCAGGGTTTGGCCGGTGGCGTTGTAGGCCCATTGCGTGGCGCTGACGGGATTGCCGGAGGCGTCCAGCACGCTGCGAGTCAGCGGCACGCGCAGGGTGGTGTTCCAGGTGAAGTTCGTGGTGCGCTGAATCGGCGTTCCCGAAGCATCCACCTTCTGCGTCAATAATCCCGCCGGGTTATTCATGTATTGGGTCGTTGTTCCCAAGCCATCCTGGCTCGATGCAACTTGCCCTATTCCGTTATAGGTATAGCTGGAATTGCTAACGGGACAGTTGGCCGTCGCTGCGCCTTGGGCGGCGCTGATATGCCCAATACCTTGCACGACCTGGTACTGGTAAGTAACCGTATGTCCCAGGGGATTGGTCGCCGTGGTCGATCCATCGCTGTTGTAGGTCAGCGTAACCTGGTCGATGCCGTTGCTGTGCGTGCTGGATATTGCCCTGCCCTGGCTATCGTAGGTCCAGGTCGAGTAACGAGTGCCGCTTTCATCGATAAGGCCTGTCAGCAGCCCAATGTTGCTGCTGTCTTCATACATGTACTGCCGCGTCGCGGAGCCTCCTGACCATGTAAAAGCGGCGGAGGTCAGGCCACCGGGTGCGTTATAGCTGTAATTTGCACTAAGCCCGTGGACGCTGAAGCTGAGCGGACGGTAATTGCTATCTTCCTGGAAGCTCAAGGTACGGCCACGCGCGTCCGTCACCGTGCCCGTAGTGGTGGTGCCGTATACCGAATAGCTAATCGTTTGGGTGAGGCCATTCCTCTGTTGCATCTTGACCAGGCGCCCTTGACTGTCGAACGTCTGTGCAAGTCCTTCGGGAGAAACGTAAACCCAACTGCCATTCACTTTATCAAGCTGTCCTAATTCCGTGGCCTCTGGGGAAGCAACGCCGTTGGCGAGCGTGAATAACGCAGCGCTCCCGTCATCGCGGATGAGTTCGATGCCATCGGCAGCGATGGAAAGATGCGTGGAATAGCTGTGCCGCCATAAGCCATCGGCACTGTTGTAGTAGCGAACGAAGCGAAGTGGAAAGGGATCGGTTCCTTGATAATCCACCTCCGACTCGAATTCATTGCCCGTGGCCGAATTGATGGGATCGCCTTGGCACGGCGAGGGGCCGCCCATCGGATCGATCGGCGCTCCCATTTGCTTGCGTGCAATGGGTTGGGTGGGGTCTTCGCAATCGCCTTCGATGGAATTGTTTAGAGTGCCGTCAGGGCAACTATCGCCAGTGCGCGTCAATATCGCACCACCTCCTCCGCTGAAAAAACTGGCCGTCCCGAAATCCAGAACGCACATTTTTGACGAAGGACCGGAATTGAAAACGTTTGGAATAGGAGCCTGATATGGGTAAAGGAATACAGGACCGTAATAGGCCTGAAAGTCCGCCGATTGTACGGTAGTGACATTGTAGTAATCATAGGCCGCATGACATGCAGCCGCCGCAGAAGGAAAGGCCCCCAGATTTCCAATGTTTGCAGTCCAGGTGTAGTCAGCAGCGTTGAGGCTTGGCGAAGTGCTCATAAGCAGCCACGCACAAAGCATGCATTTGATGGAAGTTAAAAAAGGAAATTTCAATAAACGGACCATCTCGCTATAGCCTTTCGCAGGACCGAACCTCATGGTAGTGATGCTCCCTTTAATGTGCGCCCTGATTAGTCCAACGACCGATCTTCGAGCGATTTCATGTCGCGTGCTCAAGTATTTTTAAGCACACTTCTCGGTTAATTGGCGCGTTTCAAAGCGCACCCGGACTGATGGCGTCAATAGCCACGCAAAAGCGCCAAGCAACGCCCTATCGCGATTATCTTTCACACGTCCTGCCAGCCGTGGCGCACGATTGTGATGTGACTTTGCGAATATTCGCGGCGATCCGATAGCCATCTGTACTGTTCCTCCCTGCGCGCCCCTGAACATCCTGGCGATGGATACCATAACGAACAAAAGGAATTTGTGCGATGGCTTGTCCGTGCGTCCGAGCCCACATCCGAATAATTCTTTCCCAAAGGCGGCACACCGTTCCTCATGCGATGCGCCGCGAAAAGGATCATCCGCACACGAACGGATCAGCCACCCGGCTCAGGCTTGAGCAGTTCGACGTACTGGCGAAGGAAGTGGATCGCGGCGTGCAGGCCGTTGGTTTGCGCTTGGGTGAGCGGCCATGGATGCAACTCGGGGTGCTTGCCGCGGGTCTGGGCGCGTTCGAAGGCTTGGTTGTAATCGAGCAAGCCCTGGATGACCACGAAGGCCAGCGAGGTGCCGGCAAGCGCGGTCTGGCGCGTGGGCGGCGTTTCTTTCACCGCTTCCAGGAACTGGAAGTTACGCTCGAAGGATGTGGGTGCGGATTTGGATGGACGTGCGTGTGCCGTATGATCCGGGTTAGCCATGATCAACTCTCTTTCAGTTGGTTGTGGTCAGCGGGTCGTGGGAGTTGCCGCTCTCACGATCCGCGCTTCTTCCGTGCATTGCTGCAAGGGTCGTCGACGTTGCCCTATGAGAGATGGCGTCGATGACGGGGCCGAACGTAGCAAATGATGGTGTGCCGATATGTCAGCGCTTGGCGACTTGGCTTGTGCGTGTCGCGATGATGCATGTTTTTTTGGATGCGGCGGCGAGTTGCTGGCGAAGAAAAATGGCGCGCGGGATTGCTCGTAACCAGGGGCTTATCCGAGCACGGCGGCACGCCCTGGGCTAATGCGCATGGGGCGGAGGCCTGATTGGGCTTCCTGTTTATCGACCCGCTTGTCGGCGCCTTCTGTTGGCACATGCCATGGCGAGCGCTGCTGTTCACCACCGTCTGCGCACCTCCCTCTACCCTTCCCTTCAAGAACGCCTGGGTCAAGGCCGATAGGGAAAGCACCGCAACCGGGATGGCCGGTCCGTCAAGATCGTGGATAGCGCCCGCGGTCGACCAACGGGCGAGCCCGCCACCGTACCTTGGCGGCACGGAGTACTGTGGGTGCCTAGCAGGCCACGGATTAGCGATGGCCTGCGCGGGTAATGTGCGCTAAATTCCCTACCAATCAGGGGGCTGGGCCAGTTTCATGTCTTCACAATTACAACCATCCGCCGTAGGGCTGTCGGGCATGGCCCGCCGCCTGGTGTCCGAGGGGCTGCTGCCGGAAGCCGATGCGCGCAAGGCGGTGGTCGATTGCGCCCAGAACAAGAAAACGCTGACCGGCTGGCTGCTGGAGCAAAACCTGGTCGACAGTCATCGGCTGGCCCAGGTGGCTTCGGCGGAGTTCGGCATGCCGATGGTGGACGTGACGGCGATGGCGCCGTCCAGCATGCCGCTTAACCTGATCAGCCAGGAGCTGATCAGCAAGCACCAGGCGCTGCCGCTGCTCAAGCGCGGCAAGCGGCTGTTCGTGGGCATCGCCGACCCGATGCAGTTGCATGCGCTGGACGAGATCAAATTCCATTCCAACTGCATGGTGGAACCGATCCTGGTGGAGCGAATCCAGCTCACCCGGGCCATCGATAGCGCGATCAACACCATGAGCAGTGCCATGCCCGATATGGGCGGTGGCGACCTGGATGAGCTGGCGCTGGAATCGGGCACCGATGACGAGGGCGCCGGCAGTACCGGTAGCGATATCGACGCCAATTCCGACGCGCCGGTGGTGAAGTTCGTCAACAAGATCCTGGTGGATGCGATTCGCCGCGGCGCTTCGGATATCCATTTCGAGCCGTTTGAAAGCCAATATCGCGTGCGCCTGCGTATGGACGGCATGCTACGCGCGGTCGCCAGCCCGCCGATGAAGCTGGCCAGCCGCATTTCCGCGCGCCTGAAGGTGATGGCCGGCCTGGATATCGCCGAGCGCCGGGTGCCGCAGGACGGACGCATCAAGCTGAACCTGTCCAAGAGCCACGCGATGGATTTCCGCGTGAGCACCCTGCCGACCCTGTTCGGTGAAAAGGTGGTGCTGCGTATCCTGGATAGCTCGTCGGCCAAGCTGGGCATCGACAAGCTGGGCTATGAGGAAGAGCAGAAGCAGCTGTACCTGGATGCCATCCACAAGCCTTACGGCATGGTGCTGGTCACCGGCCCTACCGGCTCGGGCAAAACGGTGTCGCTGTATACCGCGCTCAATATCCTCAATACCGCCGAGCGCAATATCTCCACGGTGGAAGACCCGGTGGAAATCCGCGTGGAAGGCATCAACCAGGTGCAGCAGAACGTAAAGCGCGGCATGACCTTCGCCGCGGCCTTGCGCTCGTTCCTGCGCCAGGATCCGGACGTGATCATGGTCGGCGAAATCCGCGACCTGGAGACGGCCGAAATCGCGATCAAGGCGGCGCAGACCGGCCACATGGTGCTGTCCACCCTGCACACCAACGACGCGCCGCAGACGGTGGCGCGCCTGATGAACATGGGCATTGCGCCGTACAACATCACCTCGTCGGTGACGCTGGTGATTGCGCAGCGCCTAGCGCGCCGGCTGCATAGCTGCAAGAAGCCGATGCAGCTGCCGCCGCAGGTGCTGCTGGATGCCGGCTTCACGCAACAGGAAGTCGATGCCGGCTTTACGGTCTACGAGGCGGCCGGCTGCAGTGAATGCAACGAGGGTTACAAGGGCCGCGTGGGCATCTATCAGGTGATGCCGATGCTGGAGGATATCCAGAAGATCATCCTGCAGGGCGCCAACGCCTTGCAGATCGCCGAAGTGGCGAAGAAGGCCGGCATCAACGATCTGCGTGCCTCGGCCCTGAAGAAGGTCAAGGACGGCGTGACGAGCCTGGCGGAAATCGACCGTGTCACCAAGGATTGAGGACCCGGTCAAGCTTTTCGGCCGTTCACCTGCCGGACTTGCGCCGGAGACCACGGAACAGCCGCCTGAAGTAACGTAAGCTGGTGTGTGTCCTGCCTGGCGCGCTCGCGCCGGCCTTGGACTGGAATCATTGGGGGAATCGCGCATGGCCACGGTAACAGCCGCCAGAAGTAATACCCGGAACCAGGCCGCCCAGCGCGCCCAGGTTACCCAGATGCCCACTTACGACTGGGTCGCGCTGGATAAGCGCGGCAAGCGCATGAAGGGCTCGATGCAGTCCAAGAATGCCACGCTGGTAAAGGCCGAGCTGCGCCGCCAGGGCATGAACCCGCAGAACGTGAAGGAGCGTTCGAAGCCGCTGTTCGGCGGCTCGGGCAAATCCGTCAAGCCGCGCGACGTGGCGATCTTCAGCCGCCAGATCGCCACCATGATGGCCTCGGGCGTGCCGATGGTGCAGGCCTTCGACATCATTGCCGACGGCCAGCGCAATCCGCGCTTCAAGACCATGCTGATCGATGTGAAGCAGGGCATCGAGGGTGGCTCTTCGCTGCACGAGGCACTGAATCTGTATCCCGTGCAGTTCGACGAGCTGTACCGCAACCTGGTGCGCGCGGGCGAATCCGCGGGTGTGCTCGATACCGTGCTCGATACCGTCGCTACCTATAAGGAGCGCATGGAGAGCATCAAGAGCAAGATCAAGAAGGCCTTGTTCTATCCAGTGATGGTGCTGGTAGTGGCTATGCTAGTTTGCATGATCATGCTGCTGTTCGTGGTGCCGGTATTCGCCAAGACCTTCCAGGACGCGGGCGCTGCCTTGCCGGCGCCGACCCAGGTGGTGGTGAGCGCCTCGCAATTCATGCAGAGCTATTGGTGGGTGGTGATCGGAGCGGTAGTTGTCGGCGTGGTGGGCCTGGTCCAGGGCAAGCGGCGTTCCGAGAAATTCGCCCACTTCCTGGATCGCGTGATGCTGCGCTTTCCGGTGATCGGCAACATCCTGCGCAATTCGGCCATTGCGCGTTTCTCGCGCACCTTGGGGGTAACCTTCCACGCGGGCGTGCCGCTGGTGGAAGCGCTCGATTCGGTTGCCGGCGCCACCGGCAGCGTGGTGTACAGCGATGCGATCAAGCTTATGCGCGATGACGTCGCCGTCGGCCACCAGCTGCAATTGGCCATGCGCCAGACCGGGCTGTTCCCCAACATGGTGGTGCAGATGACCGCCATCGGCGAGGAATCCGGCGCGCTGGACAGCATGCTGTTCAAGGTGGCGGAATTCTACGAAGAAGAAGTCAACAACTCGGTCGACACCCTCTCCACCCTGCTCGAACCGTTGATCATGGTGATCCTGGGCACGCTGGTGGGCGGCATGGTGGTGTCGCTGTATCTGCCGATCTTCAAGCTCGCGGGCGCGGTTGCCGGCTAATATCGGCATCTTCCCTCATTTGCACTTGGAGCCGGGCATGCCCGACTTGCCGTTGATTGCGTGGGTAGCCTTGGCCGGCGTGCTCGGCCTGGTGATCGGCAGCTTTCTCAATGTGGTTATCTTGCGCCTGCCCCGGCGGCTGGAAGCCCAGTGGCGCCAGGAAGCGAACGATGTGTTGGGCCTGGAGGGAGCGCAATCGCCGCTTCCGCCCGGCGTGGTGCGCGAACCGTCGCATTGTCCGCAGTGCCAGCATCCACTTTCCGCCCGCGACAACATTCCGCTGTTTGGCTGGCTGCTGCTGCGCGGGCGCTGCCGTTATTGCCAGGCGCCGATTTCGATCCAGTATCCGCTGGTCGAGCTGCTTACCGCGATATTGAGCGCCGCGGTGGTCTGGAAATTGGGACCGACATGGCCCGCCCTGGCGGGATTGTTTTTTACCTGGGCGCTGGTCGCCTTGTCCGGCATTGATTTCCGCACCCAGTTGCTGCCGGATCAGATCACCTTGCCGTTGTTGTGGGCGGGGCTTCTGCTCAGCTTGTGCCATCTGTTTATCGAGCCGCCTTCGTCCATCCTCGGCGCGGCCATCGGCTACCTCAGCCTGTGGAGCGTGTATTGGCTGTTCAAGCTGCTGACGGGCAAGGAAGGCATGGGTTTTGGCGATTTCAAATTGCTCGCCGCGCTGGGCGCCTGGATGGGACCGGTGTCGTTGCTGCCGGTGATCCTGCTTTCTTCGTTTATTGGCGCGCTGATCGGCGGAACGATGATCGCCTTGCGCAAGCATGGACGTGAGGTGCCGATGCCGTTCGGGCCGTTTATCGCGATGGCCGGGTGGGTCTGGTTTATCGCCGGTGACCGGTTGCTGCACGCCTACCTGAGTTTCAGCGGTATTCAATGAGCCGGACCATGCCGTTCACGGTCGCCCTGACGGGCGGCATCGCCGCCGGCAAGAGCGCGGTGGAACAGCGCTTCAAGGCGCATGGCGTGCATGTGTATGACGCCGATCATGCGGCACGGGTGGTGGTCGAGCCTGGCAGCGATGGGTTGGCGGCGATCGTCACGGCTTTTGGCGATGAGGTGCTCGATGCGCAGGGGCGGCTCGACCGGCCGGCGATGCGCCAGCGCATTTTCAGTGATCGCGCCGCACGCAAGACGCTAGAGGCGATCGTGCATCCGCGGGTGCGGCAATGGATGCTGGAGGCGGCACAGGCTGACGTTGGCGCGTATGCGGTGCTGGCGATTCCGCTGCTTGCGGAGAATATCGGGCATTACCGCTGGGTCGACCGGATCGTGGTGGTGGATGTGCCGGAAACCACCCAGATCTTGCGCCTGGTGGGGCGCGATGGAATCGAGGAAGGCCTTGCGGCCCGCATCCTGGCCAGCCAGGCACCGCGTTCAGCTCGCTTGGCACTGGCCGATGATGTGATCGATAACGATGGCCCTGAATCGGCATTGGATGCCCAGGTGGCCGATTTGCATCGGCGCTATCTGGCTTTGGCTGGCGCTCGGCGTTGAGGCTGGCCTGGCTACTTTAGGTCAGGGCGTGATTGATGCGTATCTATGTGGGTTCGCCGCAAGTGCGGCCCCTCACCCCAGCCCTCTCCCCGGAGGGGAGAGGGAGGAAATAGGTGGCGCTGATGCTGGCTTCGCTTCATTTTGTTGTGTGAAATGGGAGCGGTGAGCGGCGCGTATCTGCGCGGATTTCCCGCAGGTGTGGTCCCTCACCCCGGCCTCTCCCCGGAGGGGAGAGGGAGAAAAATGGCCGACGCTTACGCAAATCCTTCAAACGGTTAAACTTGGGGGTTCCCGCCCCTCGCGCGAAGCATTGACCTGATGTCCATCGAATCCGCCGCCGCCAAGCCTGCCGAAAGCCCCGAGACCTACGCGCCGCGCGATTTCATCCGCCAGATCGTTCGCGAGGACCTTACCCGCGGCAAGCACGCGGCGATCCGCACGCGCTTTCCGCCGGAGCCCAACGGTTACCTGCATATCGGCCACGCCAAGGCGATCTGCCTGGATTTCGGCATTGCCCGCGAGTTTGGCGGCTGGTGCAACCTGCGCCTGGATGACACCAATCCCGGCAAGGAAGACCCCGAGTTCGTCGAGGGCATCAAGGACGACGTGCGCTGGCTGGGCTATGAGTGGCACGACCTGCGCCATGCGTCCGATTATTTCGAGGTGTTCTACCGCGCCGCGCTCAAGCTGATCGAGGACGGCCACGCCTACGTCGACGACCTGACCGCCGAACAGCTGCGCGAATACCGCGGCACGCTTACCGAGCCGGGCCGCCATTCGCCCTTCCGCGATCGCAGCGTCGAGGAAAACCTGGATTTGTTCCGCCGCATGCGCGCGGGCGAATTCGCCGATGGCAGCAAGACGCTGCGCGCGAGGATCGACATGGGCTCGGGCAATATCAATCTGCGCGATCCGGCGATCTACCGCATCCGCAAGGTCACGCACCAGAATACCGGCGATGCGTGGCCGATCTATCCGATGTACGACTATGCGCACTGCCTGTCCGATGCGCTGGAAGGCATCACCCATTCGCTGTGCACGCTGGAATTCGAAGATCACCGCCCGCTCTACGACTGGTTCGTGGACAACGTGGACCTGCCGAACCATCCGGAGCTTTGGCAGCACATGCGCGAGGCAGGTTTCCGTACCGAGCCGGCCAAGCCGCGGCAGATCGAGTTCTCGCGCCTCAACCTCAGCTATTCCATCACCAGCAAGCGCAAGCTGGCGCAGCTGGTGAACGAAGGCTTGGTGGACGGCTGGGACGATCCGCGCATGAACACGTTGCGCGGCCTGCGTCGCCGCGGCTTTACCCCGGGCGGCATCCGCTTGCTGATCGAGCGCCTGGGCGTGAGCAAGCAGAACAGCGTGATCGACTACGCCATCTTCGAGAATTGCGTGCGCGAGGATCTCGACGCCAGCGCGGCCCGGCGCATGGCGGTGATCGATCCCTTGAAGCTGGTGATCACCAACCTGCCGGAAGGTCACGAGGAAACGCTGAGCTTTTCGAACCATCCCAAGGACGAAAGCTTCGGCACCCGCCAGGTGCCGTTCTCGCGCGAGGTGTGGATCGAGCGCGACGATTTCGCCGAAGTACCGCCCAAGGGTTTCCATCGCCTGAAGCCCGACGGCGAAGTGCGTTTGCGCGGCGTAGGCATCGTGAAGTGCGAGCACATCGTCAAGGGCGCCGACGGCAGCGTGACCGAAGTGCATGGCACGCTGGACCTCGAATCCCGCTCGGGCATGCCCGGCGCGGAGCGCAAGGTGAAGGGCACCATTCACTGGGTCAGTGCCAAGCATGGCGTTGCGGCAGACATTCGCTTGTACGACCGGCTGTTCAACGTGGCCACGCCGGATGACGAAAGCGACGGCAAGCGCTGGACCGACCATATCAATCCGGAGGCCAAGCGCATCGTGCGCGGCTGGCTGGAACCGGCGGCGGCCCAGGCGGCGCCGGAGCAGCGCTACCAGTTCGAGCGCCTGGGCTATTTCGTGGCGGACCGCCTCGACCATCGCGCGGACGCACCGGTGTTCAATCGCACCGTCACCCTGCGCGATACCTGGGCCAGGCAGGCGGGTTGAGCATGCTGCCGTTGCAAGTGCACCTCACCCTGCCGCCCTGGATCGAAGAGGTGGCCGACACCAGCCGGCGCTATCTCACCGATGAGGAGCGCGTGGGGCTGGCGATCGAGCTTTCGCGACACAACATCGAATACGGCAGCGGCGGCCCTTTTGGCGCCGCCGTGTTCGACGAGCACGGACGGCTGATTTCCGCCGCGGCCAATCGGGTGGTGCCGCAGACCTGCTCGGTCGCGCATGCGGAAATGCTGGCCTTCATGGCCGCCCAGCAGCGCCTGGCGAGTTATCGCCTGAACGAACAAGGCGGCCACTACACGCTCGCCACCAGCGCGCAGCCCTGTTGCCAGTGCTATGGCGCGACGGTCTGGGCCGGCATCGATACGCTGCTGATCGGCGCGCGCGCCGAAGATGTGGAAGCACTCACTGAGTTCGACGAAGGTCCCCTGCCCGCGGACTGGATCGGCGAACTGGAACGCCGTGGCATCGCCGTGCGCCGGGATATCCTGCGCGATGAGGCACGCACTGTCCTTGCCGCTTACGGCGCCACCGGGGCGAGCTATTGAACCGCCTGCGCGCAGCGTTGCCGCTGCTCCTGCTGATCGTCGCGGGCATCGTGCTGATCGCCTCGGGCGTGTTCGACCGCATCCATCCGGAGCAACTGGTCGCGCACCAGCGCGAAGTGCGCGCGCGCATCAATGAAAACCCCTGGCTGAGCCGGCTGGTCTACATGGGCCTGCTGACGCTGGCGACCTGCACCGGCATTCCCGTGACCATCGTGCTGATCCTCGCCGGCGGTTTTGCCTTTGGCGTGGTCGAAGGCACCGCCTATTCCTCGATCGGGCTCACGCTGGGCTCGCTCATCCTGTTTCTCGCCAGTCGCTACGCCTTCGGCGCCGGCAGCAAACATGCGCCTGCGCTCGCGGAAAAACTGCATCATGGTTTCGAACGCCATCCCGTGGTCTACACCTTGTTCCTGCGCCTGGTTCCGGTGGCGCCGTTCGGCTTGATCACCGTGGCGCTGGCATGGCTGCGCTGTTCGCTGTGGCTGTTCCTCGGTGCCACCTGGTTCGGCGGCACATTGATGCTGGTGTTCGAAACATCGGTCGGCGCGGGGCTGGGTCACGCGCTCAGCAACGGACAGCAGTTCGGCTTCGGGCTTATCTTCGATCCCAGTGTCATGCTGCCGCTAGGTGTGCTCGCCCTGCTTTCGCTGGTGCCGCTGGCGCTGGAGCGAGGCAAATCGCGCTGGCATCCTTCGACGCCACGCGCGGATGATCCGCCGGATCGGTCCTGAGCAAGGCGGTTATAGGAACAAAAAGCGCGAAATCGAGCGAAATGTATGTTTGATCGCTCGTGGCGGAAGTGAAGCGAAGAGTCATCAAGTACTTTTTCGCAGAGTGGGCCGCGGTCTTTATGGATCCGGCCTTATGTCCTCGCCGCGCAGGGCGTCTTCGTAATCCTGCCCACCGTAAAATATGTCCACAATGAATACGGTCTCTCTATGCTGGTCCACCAGGAAAGCGACCACGGCGCTGTGCCGGTAGTTGGTGATGCGCAGACCTGGCAGCAGGTCCGCGCGCGCTGCGCCGCGTAGCGGGACCGTGGCGAGACTCTCGCGATACGCAACGATGGCGTCGACGTAGCGCGCAGCGTTTACCGGTGATCCGTTGCCCGCGATGAATGCTCAAGAGCCTCTAACCGGCCCAGCACTTCGGGGCCGGACACAACGGTATAGCTCATGCCTCCGTTTGGTTAATGTGCGCCCGCTTCTTCGCCAGATGCCCACGCACTTGTTCACTTGTGCGCCTGCGCGAAGGATCGGCTTGCAGGGCTTTGGCGGCAGGCACAACCTGGTCACGCAACCAGGCTTCCATGGCCTTGTCACGCGCAACCAGTGTTCGCAGGCCATCTCGGATCACTTCGCTTTCTGTCGCGTATTCCCCCGTGGCTACTTTGGCTCGTACTAGCTCAGCCATTTCGTTTGGCAGGTTGATGCGCATGGCATTTCTCGCAAATGGCATAAATCTTATGCTTCTTACGAGGGCGCGCGGATCCGTCGTTGAACCTCTATCGAAACGGTCGCCATGCGTAAGCTGGCCATGCTCAACCGGGTGAAGCAACTCGACGAGCTGAAGATTCCGCCGGCTAATCGTCTGGAAGCTCTCAAAGGCAACCGCAAAGGACAGTACAGCATCCGGATCAACGATCAATTCCAGGTGTGCTTTAAGTGGAAAGATGGCGATGCATACGAGGTGGAAATCGTTGACTATCACTAAAACCGGCGTGCTTCAGAATCAGACAGAACGGTGAATCCCATGCGCAAGCTTCCCTATCCCCATCCTGGTGAAATCCTGGCCGAGGAGTTCCTCAAACCCATGGATATCACGCCCTACCGCTTGGCCAAGGCCATCGGCATTTCCCAGACCCGTGTTGGCGAGATCATCGCCGGCAAGCGTGCGATCACCGCGGATACTGGCCTGCGTCTGTCCAAGTTCTTCGGTATGAACGAAGGCTTCTGGACCGGTCTGCAGGACGACTACGATCGCGCTATGACGAAGGATCAAATCGAAGCAGAGCTGGAAAAAATCCAGACCTATTCTCACGCTGCATAATCGGCCTCGTTCCCGCCCGCGAGAAATACCCTGCCCTGGCAAATGATGCGCATAGTCCTGTGCTCACGGGTGCACTTGATGCTGATGATCGCTCGACGCCATGCCCGCCCCAGTCGCCTACAGGCCTGTGTGCTCCAACCAGTTCCGCAGGAACGAGTTATTTGTTGCTGCAAAGGAAATACACCAGCTCGATACCGCTGTCGGTCGTGATACAGAACGCACTCGCTGCGCTTTGACGCAATGCCAGGACCGCGAAACGACGAAGGACCCACGTCGCCGTGAGTCCTTCGTCGTAATTGGTGGGCCGTCCGAGATTCGAACTCGGGACCAATAGATTAAAAGTCTACTGCTCTACCGACTGAGCTAACGGCCCGCAAAAAAGTGAGCTGGCAATTTTATGGCCTGGCGGCTTTGGGCACAAGCAAATCAGGCATATCGGGTGGGATCGGGCTGGCCGGCTTCGCGAAAGCCTTGCGCGCGCAGGCGGCAGGCGTCGCAGTGGCCGCAGGCGCGGCCCTCGGCATCGGCCTGGTAGCAGCTGACGGTGGCGGAGAAGTCGACGCCCAGGCGCTGGCCTTCGCGGGCGATGTCGGCCTTGCTCATGGCCATCAGCGGCGCGTGGATGCGGATGCCCGCGCCTTCCACGCCGGCCTTGGTGGCCACATTGGCGAGGCGCTCGAAGGCTTCGACGAAAGCGGGCCGGCAATCGGGATAGCCGGAATAGTCGACCGCGTTGACACCGCACCAGATATCGGCGGAGCCGAGCACTTCGGCCCATCCCAGTGCGATCGACAGCATGATGGTGTTGCGGGCCGGCACATAGGTGACCGGAATGCCTTCGCCGCCCTGCTCGGGTACATCGATATCCGCCGTCAACGCGGAGCCGCCGATGCTGCGCAGGTCGACGTGCACGGTCTTGTGCTCGACCGCGCCAAGCATGGTTGCCACGCGCGCGGCAGCTTCCAGTTCGGAACTGTGCCGTTGCCCGTAGGCCACGCTCAGGGCATGCACCTCATAGCCTTGCTGGCGCGCGATGGCGATGGTGACGGCCGAGTCCATGCCTCCGGAAACGAGGATGACGGCCCTGCGGGAAGTAGGTGTTGACATGATGGAATTCCAACGGATGGAGCGGCCGGTCACCGGCCGGAGAACGCTGCCGGCGACACAGGCCGGTGCGCGGAAATGCTTTCATACCGCCGTCGCGTTCGGGCCGCCACGGTATCAATGTCCTGGCGCGTCGTTCCAAAGCAGCTTGTGCAACTGCAACTGGAAGCGCACCGGCAACTTGTCTTGGATGATCCATTCGGCCAGCGCGCGCGGCTCAACCGCGCCATGCACGGGCGAGAACAGCACCATGCAGCGTTGATCGATGCGATGTTCGGCAACGGCAGCGCGCGCCCACTCGTAGTCCGCGCGGCTGGCGATCACGACCTTTACCTGGTCGTGCGGCAGCAGGTGGTCCAGATTCGACCACAGGTTGCGCTTGCTTTCGCCGGAATCCGGCGGCTTCAGGTCCATGACCTTGCGCACGCGCGGATCGACCATGGAGACGTCGAGCGCGCCGGAGGTTTCCAGCGACACCTCGTAGCCGGCATCGCACAGCTTTTGCAGCAGGACCAGGCAACGCTTCTGCGCCAGCGGTTCGCCGCCGGTTACGCAGACGTGCCTGGCACCGTGCGAAGCCACTTCGGCCAGCATGTCGTCGATATCGCGCCACTGGCCGCCATAGAAGGAATATTCGGTATCGCACCACACGCAGCGCAGCGGACAGCCGGTCAGGCGCACGAACACGGTGCGCCAGCCGATCGCATCTGCCTCGCCCTGGATCGAATGGAAGATCTCGGTGATGCGCAGGCGCTCGGCCGTCGACGGAGCCGACGTGGCCGCTTCCACGCTCGCTGCAGGACCACTCACCACCATGACCTCAGTGGACCGGCTGCTGCGAAAGCCTGCGCAGCCGCTCCTGGGCCAGCTTGGCCGCGTTGGCATTGGGATATTTCGCCAGCACCGACTTCAAGGTGGCAGTGCCGGCATCCGTCTGCTTCATTTCCAGCTGGCTGTAGCCGAGCTTGAGCATGGCGTCCGGCGCCTTGTCGCTCTGCGGATACTGGCTCAGCAGGTGGCGGAAGGCTTCCACGGCAACTTGGTAATTGGTGGTGGCGTAGTAGGACTCGCCCAGCCAGTAGAAGGCATTCGGCGTCAGCGCATCGTCCGGGTATTTCTGGATGAATTCCCGGAAGCCCCGCGAGGAGGAGACGTAGTCGCCTGCGCGCAAGGATTTGAAAGCGGTGTTGTAGGCGTTGAGCGCGGCAGCCTTCTGCGCGGCCGATTCGGCCGGAGCCGATGGCGCGGGCGGCATCATGGCGGCGGGGGCGGCGGGCGTGGGCGCAGTCGCGGCATTGGCCATGGCGGCAGAGCCCGCGGGATCCGGCGACGCGGAGGCGGCGGGAGCAGGATTGGCGCCGGCGCCTTTTTCCAGGCGGCCGATGCGGCTGTCCAGGTCGGTGTACTGGGCCTTGCCCTGGTCCTGCAGCTGCTGCACCTGATGTTGCAGCTCTTCGATCTGGCCCTGCATGTCGCGCATCTGCGATTGCATCTGCTGCAACTGATTGAGCAGGTTGCCCCGGTTCTGGTCCTGGCTCTGTGCCTGCTGCTCCAGGCGAGCGACCCGGTCGGCCAGGCTCATCGGCGAATCCTGGGCGTGGGCGGGAGCCATAAACAGCATGGCGGACGCCAAGGCGCCCGCCATGCCGAAACTGGCCGTGAAACGATTAGCCAGTCGAAACACCATTACTCAGCCGTGTAGACGATCTCGACGCGGCGATTCTTGCTCCAGCAATCCTCGTTGTGCTCGCGGCACACCGGCTTTTCTTTGCCGTAGCTGATCACGCTGACCTGGCTGGCCGAGGCGCCATTGGCCTGCAGCGCGCTGGACACGGCGTTGCCGCGGCGCTCGCCGAGGCCGAGGTTGTATTCACGTGTACCGCGCTCGTCGGTGTTGCCTTCCAGACGCATCTGCGCGGTCGGGCGATCCTGCAGGTACTTGGCGTGGCACTGCATGATCTGCTGGAACTCCGGCTTCACTTCGTCCTTGTCGAAGTCGAAGTACACGACGCGCTGGCGCAGGCAAGCGTCGGTCTCGAGGTCAGCCGGGGTGTACTTGCCAGTGCCCTGCTGAGCCGGGGCTTCCTGGGTGGTTTCCTGCTGCTGCGGCTGGGGCTTCACTTCCTGCTTCTTGGAACAGGCTGCCGCACCAACGCAAAGCAGGGCGACCAGAGCGATACGAACGGTCTTATTCATGGGTGACGTTCCTTCAAACGGGTTTGATTTTCCGACAGTCAATGACGATTGCGGTTACGGGACAGTAATCGCCGGTGGACCGGCTGTTCTCTTTATTTTTCTACACCTTCAACTACGGCCACGCATTGTACTGCAGAGGCCATTAAACAGGGTGTGGCAAAACCGCCGCGACCCTTCATGGCCGGGACATTCGGCATGCCCCGGACCCCTCCTAAGGTCAGCCGGCCGCTCCTGGCGAGGGGCGACCGGATCGGACTCAGTTTTTACGATAGGGTCCCCAAGCCGGCTGCCGGACGTCGCCATTGGCCAACACCAGACGCTGCCGCACCATGCCATCGTCCGAGACGGCGTACAGCACATCTCGAGCTCCATCGGTGGCGGCGTAGATCAGCATGCTGGCGTTGGGTGCAAAGCTTGGCGATTCGTCGATCGGACCGGGCGAGATGAAACGCACCTGTCCGCCGAGGCTCTGGTCCATGATGGCAATACGATACACGTTCCCGCTGGCCTGCACCATGGCAATCTGCTTGCTGTCGTAGCTGATCGCCGCATCCAGATTCTGCTGGCCCTGGAAGGTGACGCGCTCGGGCGTGCCGCCGGAAGCGGACATGCGGTAAATCTGCGGACGGCCCGAGCGGTCGGAGGTGAAGTAGATGCTCTGCCCGTCCGGCGACCAGACCGGCTCGGTATTGATCGCCAGGCTGCGCGTGAGGCGGGTTTCCTGGCGGGAAGCCAGGTCCATGACGTAGATCTCGGGATTGCCGGTATACGACAGCGACAACGCGAGCTTGGTACCGTCCGGCGACCAGGCCGGCGCGCTGTTGATGCCCTTGGAACGGCCGGAAACGAGCTGGCGCGCGCCGGTCGAAATGTTCTGGATATAGACCGCCGAGTTGCCGCTTTCGAACGACACATAGGCAATGCGGGTGCCATCCGGCGACCACTTCGGCGACAGCAGCGATTCGTGCGAACGCGCCACCACCTGCGGGTTGTAGCCGTCCGAATCGGCCACGATCAGCGAATAGGTCATGTTGTTGCCGGTACCGACCGCGGTGATGTACGCGATCCGGGTCCAGAAGGCGCCGGGGACGCCGGTGACCTGCTGGAAGATATCGTCGGCGATCTGGTGCGCCACGCTGCGCAGGTCGCTGACCGACGCCGGCGGCATCGCCTTGCCGAGCAGGCGCTGCTGGCGGTTGACGTCCCACAGCTCGTATTCCACCGACACCATGCCGTTGCCGGCATCCTTGATGCGGCCGATCACGATGTAATCCTGCTTGAGCAGGCGCCAGGTGGCGAACTTGATGTCCGAACCCTGGCTGGGCTGCTCGACGATCTCGCTGACCGCCAGCGAGCGGAATTTGCCGCAGCGGTTGAGATCATTGCGGATCACATCGGCGACGTCGGTCGGCAATGGCGAGCCGCCCTGCTGGGCGAACGGCACTACCGCGACCGGCGTAGCGGTCTTGACGCCGCCGACGATCTGCACGTTCAACGACTGCGCCGCGGCGGGACCCGCGACCAGGCCTGCGATCAACAGCAGGATAAGGGTAAGTAGCGATCGGGAAGATCTGCGCATGGGCTTGCTCACTGCGGGGTGAAGGTGAAATCGATTTCACGCTGGAACACGCTTTCGAAACCCTTATAGGGCAACGGCTGCGCGCGCAGCACGGCATTCTCGACGGATCGCTTGCCGGCCTCGTCATACGGGCAGCTGGACGATACCTTGGCGCTCATCACGTTGCCGCCGGGCAGCTGCACGATGTGAACGATGCACGGAACGCTGGGCATGTTATTCGGGCGAGTCCAATTCTGTGTGACGGCGTTCTGAATGGCGGCGGCGTACTGGGACATCAGATCGCTGTTCTTGGCGTTGTTGCCGGATTGGCGCTGCGCCGCATTGGGCAGGTCGGCCTGGCCGTTGTCCTGCGCATTCTTCAGCTCGGCCAGCTGCTGCCTGGCCTGCTTGGCCTTGCTGTCCAGTTTCTGCGTTTGCGAGGAAGCGGCGTCCAGTTGCTTGAACAGCTGATCCACTTTTTCCTGCTCGGCTTTCTTCTTGGCCGCCTGGGCGTCCAGTTCGGCCTGGCGCTGGCGTTCCTTCTCTTCCTGTTCCTTCTTGGCGTCCTCGGCTTTTTCGAGCGCGTCCTGCACCACGCGCTCCTGGTCCACCGTATCCGGATGCTCCGGTGGCGGCGGCAACTGGCTTGGCGTTTTCGGCGGCTGCACTTGCGGCGGCGGGGGCGGCGGCGGCACCGATGGCGGCGGCGGCACCGTGTTCGGCACCGGCTTCACCTTCACCGCTTTCGGTGGCGGCGCGCCGGTATTGCCCAGCAGCGTGGCCTCGATCACCGGCCCGGTCAGCTGCAGCGGGGGCGGCGTGCAGGTAATCGGATTGGGCAGGTGCAGCGCGGTCAGGAACTTCTCATACGAGGAACACGGCAGCATGGCGAGAAACAGAAACGCCACGATGCCCAGATGAAGCACGGCAGACAGGACTACCGCCAGCGGCATGCCACGAGAGTCTGTTTTCATGTTCCAGGCACCCCGCGCCAGCAGCCGCCTGCGCGCAAGGCAGGCCCGGACGAGGATGCGTCTGTCGCTTTGCCTTCGAGCGATGACGCAGCGTGGCGGACAAACGGAACCGGCCCGAGGCTTTGCATCGGGATCGCCGCCATGCGGCCGCGCGCGTTTTGACCTGGCGTTCCGCCACGCGCCATCAGCCGGCGTCCGCCTGGAAGCGGCGCGTGGCGCTTGGAACAAGAAAGCAGGCGCTGATTACGGTCGTCCATTCGGGCTGCCTGTCTCCGGCGCACTCATCAAACCGACCTTGGCCACGCCAGCCTGCTGCAACAAGGCCAATACCTGGTAGACGCCGTCGTACTTGCCGTCGCGATCGCCCGCGACCAGCACGCTGACATCCGGATTCTGCTGCACGAAGGCGCCGACCTTGACCTTCAACGCATCGGCATCAATCGGCTCCTTTTTGCTGGTGCCCAGGGTCAGGTACATATGGCCCTGGCTATCCACCGACACGATCACCGGATCCTTCTTGTCATGCAGCGACTTGGCGTTGGCCTGCGGCAGGTTCACGTCGACGTTCGCGTTGAGCATGGGCGCGGTGACCATGAAGATGATCAACAGCACCAGCATCACGTCGATATAAGGCACGACGTTGATCTCGGATTTCAGCTTGAGGCGCTTGTGGCGCGCGGAACTAAGCATGGTCGCGGGCCTCGATCAGTTCGTTTCGTCGATCTGGATCTGCCGTTGCAGCACCGAGGAGAACTCTTCCTGGAATACCTCGTAGCGCGATGCCACGCGCTCGACCTTGTTGGCATAGCGGTTATAGGCCCACACTGCGGGAATGGCGGCGAACAGGCCCATCGCCGTGGCGATCAGCGCCTCGGAAATATGCGGCGCGACCACGGCGATGGTGACGTCCTTCATTTCGCCCAGGCCCTGAAATGCGCCCATGATGCCCCACACCGTGCCGAACAGGCCGACGTAGGGACTGATCGAACCTACGTTGGCGAGGAATTCCAGGTTGCGTTCCAGCGCGCTGATTTCCTTGGTGCCGGCCACGCGCATCGCCCGCTCGGAGCCTTCCACCACCGTGCGCATGTCGCTCGCGCGGCGCTGGCGCTGGCGCACGAATTCGCGAAAGCCCGATTCGAAGATGTTCTCCATGCCGCCGTTGTCGCCACCGCTGTTGCTCACTTCGCGGAACAGCTGCGCCAGGTCCGCGCCGGACCAGAAACGCTCCTCGAAGGACTCGGCGTTTTCCATCGCCGCCTTCAGCTGCGAATACTTGCGGATGATGATCACCCAGGACAGGAAGGACCCGATTACCAACACCAGCATCACCAGTTTCACTGGCAAGCTTGCGTCCGCAAGGATCTCGAAAACGTTCAGTCCACCGTTCATGGCTTGGGGGTTCTCCACCACATGGATAGGTCTTTGGATACTTGGATTACACCGGGATGATGTTCAATCCCGGGTGATCCGTTCGGTAATGTCGCCCGGGATGCGCGCCGGCAGCATCCGCTTGAGGTCCACGCACGCGGCGCGTACCTGTGCCTGGATGAGAGTGGCGCCATCGGCCCGGGTGATCGTCTGCGCGAAAAGGATACTGGCTGAACGCTGTTCTTTGACTTCCACTGTCACGGCCAGTTCATCGTCCAGCAGGGCGGGCTTGAGAAAGTCGATTTCCATCCGATGCACCATGAAGGCCAGTCCGGTGGCCTGCTTGAGCGCCAGTTGGTCCACGCCCAGGCCGCGCAGCCATTCGCTGCGGGCGCGCTCGAGGAAGCGCAGGTAACTGGCGTGGTAGACCACGCCGCCGGCATCGGTATCTTCCCAGTAAACACGGACCGGCCAGGTAAACATCGACACGTCAGGCATCGTGGTCGCCGCCAAACAGGTCGGCCGCCTGCGGCTGGCGTGGCGGCGGCGTGAGTCCCAGGTGGCGCCATGCCTTCGCACTGGCCATGCGCCCGCGGGCGGTACGGACCAGGAAACCTTGCTGGATCAGATAGGGTTCGACCACATCTTCCAGCGTGCCGCGATCCTCGCTGAGCGCGGCGGCCAGCGATTCCACGCCGACCGGGCCGCCGTCGAAATTCTCGATGATGATGACGAGCAGCCGGCGGTCCAGTTCGTCGAAGCCTTCGGCATCGACCTTGAGCATGGACATGGCCGCTTGCGCGACCTCGCGCGTGATATGCCCGCCTGCCCGCACTTCGGCGTAGTCGCGCACGCGGCGCAGCAGCCGATTGGCGATGCGCGGCGTTCCGCGCGAGCGGCGCGCGATTTCCTGCGCGCCGTCGAGTTCGCAGGCGATGCCAAGGATGCGCGCCGAGCGGCGCACGATCGCGGTCAGCTCGTCCGGCGAATAGAACTCCAGCCGCTGCACGATGCCGAAGCGGTCGCGCAAGGGCGCGGTCAGCAGGCCGGCGCGCGTGGTGGCGCCGATCAGGGTGAACGGCGGCAGGTCCAGCTTGATCGAGCGCGCGGCGGGGCCTTCGCCGATCATGATATCGATCTGGAAATCTTCCATCGCCGGATAGAGCACTTCCTCGACCACCGGCGAAAGGCGATGGATCTCGTCCACGAACAGCACGTCGTGCGCTTCGAGGTTGGTGAGCAACGCGGCGAGATCGCCCGCGCGCTCCAGTACCGGGCCCGAGGTGGAGCGCACGTTGACGCCCAGCTCATTGGCGATCACATGGCTCAAGGTGGTCTTGCCCAGGCCCGGCGGCCCGAAGATCAGCACATGGTCCAAGGCGCCGCCGCGCTTCTTCGCCGCTTCGATATAGATCGACAACTGCTCGCGCACCGCCTGCTGGCCGAGGTATTCGGCAAGCCGCCTGGGACGGATGGAAGCTTCCAGGGCGTCGTCGTCCAGGTGGGCGGCAGCGGTGATGATGCGGTCGGTCATGAAAGGGGAACAGTGGATCCGATGACGTGGATAGTGAGAGCAAAGGCCGGCCCAGGCAAACAAAATCGCGTGTCGGCGCAAACCGCGCGCTGGCCTTTCACGATTTCTCGATTCACTCCATTCGCTAGATTTCTACCTGTGTGCCCAGCTCGATCAGTCGGTTGCCCGGAATCTGGAAGAACGCCGTGGCCGGCAAGGCATTGCGCGACATGAAGGCGAACAGGCGATCGCGCCACAAGGCCATGCCGGGGCGACGCTTGTCGGCCACTACGTTTTCGCGCGAAAGGAAGAAGGTGGTATCCATCAGGTCGAACGGCAATCCGCTGCGCGCGCACTTGGACAGCGCGTAGGGAATGTTGGGATCCTCGGCGAAACCGAAGCGCAGCTCCAAGCCATAGAATTCGCCGTCCAGGGTAATCAGATGGATGCGTTCCTCCACGTCGGCGACGGGCGACTCCAGGATTTCCACCGTCAACATCACGTTGCGTTCGTGCAGCACCTTGTTGTGCTTGAGGTTATGCAGCAGCGCGTGCGGCACGGAGTTCTGGTTGGCGGTAAGGAACACCGCCGTACCCGGCACCCGCAGCGGCGGATGTTCGTTGATGTTCTCGATGAAAGGCAGCAAGGCCAGGCCGCCCTGTTTGATCTCGCGCACCACCAGCTCGCGGCCGCGGCGCCAGGTGGTCATCACCACGAATACCGCCAGGCCGAGCACCAGCGGGAACCAGCCGCCGTACTCCACCTTGATCAGGTTGGCGCTGAAGAACGAGATGTCGATGGTCAGCAGGCAGGCGCCGGCAACCAGCACGACCGGCAGGCGCCAGCCCCACTGATGACGTGCCACGAACAAGGCGAGCACCGTGGTGATGGTCATCGTGCCGGTCACGGCAATGCCGTAGGCCGCGCTCAGCCGTTCCGAACTGCCGAAGTGGAACACCGCGACCAGCACCATCACCAGCAGGAACGCATTCACCCACGGCACAAAGATCTGGCCGGACATCTCGCGTGACGTATGCACCACCGGCATGCGCATCGAATAGCCCAGCGACATCGCCTCGCGCGTCATCGAGAACGCGCCGGAGATCACCGCCTGCGACGCGATCACCGTTGCCACGCAGGCCAGGCCGATCATCGGATACAGCAGCATGGACGGCACCAGCTTGAAGAACGGGTTGTCGATCGCCTCGGGATGTTCCAGCAGCAGCGCGCCCTGGCCGAAATAATTGAGGATCAGCGCCGGCAGCACGAAGTTGAACCAAGCCAGCCGGATCGGCCGCTTGCCGAAATGCCCCATGTCGGCGTACAGCGCCTCGGCGCCGGTCAGCGCCAGCACCACGCCGCCCAGGGCGACGAACGCCTGCACGCCATGCGTCTGGAAGAAGTGGAACCCGTAGCTGGGCAGTACCGCCCACAGCACATGCGGATTGCGCGCGATCATCATGACGCCGAGCACGGCAATGACGATGAACCACACCACCATCACCGGTCCGAACAGCCGCCCTACCCGTTCGGTGCCATAGCGCTGCAGCGCGAACAACAGGAACAGGATGACCGCGGTGACCGGCACCACCCACTGCGCCAGCCCCGGCGCGGCGACCTTTACGCCCTCGACGGCGGACAACACCGAGATCGCCGGCGTAATCACGCCGTCGCCATAGAACAGCGACGCACCGAAAATGCCGATGATCGCCAGCAGCCAGCGCAGTTTGGGCTTACCGCCCACGCCGCGCAGGGCCAGCGCCATCAATGCCATGATGCCGCCCTCGCCTTTGTTGTCGGCGCGCATGATGAACACCACGTACTTCAGCGACACCACGATGATCTGCGCCCAGAAGATCAGCGACAGCACGCCATAGATGCTTTCGTGCGTGGCATGCATGCCATCGTGGCTGAGCGTGGTCTGCAAGGTATAGAGCGGACTGGTGCCGATGTCGCCGTACACCACGCCGATGGCGCCCAGCGACAATGCGGCCAGCCGCTTCCTGGTTTCGGCCTCGGCTGCGCCGTAATGCATGTCATGACCCACGATCAACTCCCGAGCGCGGCGCGCAGCGCCTTGCGGATGATGGTTTCGGCGCTGTCGCCCGGTTCGGCAACTTTTTGCACCAGCCGCGTGACTTCGGCCGGCTTGTAGCCCAACTGCTGCAACGCCACGGTGGCTTCGGCGGACGGATCGAGCGGCGCATCGCTACGCGCGGACATGCCGGGCAAGCTGGTGCCCAGGCCATCCACGCGGTCGCGCAGTTCCACCACGATGCGCTCGGCGGTCTTCTTGCCGATGCCTGGAATCTTGGTCAACGCCACCACATCGCCCGCCTGCACCAGGCGCGCGAAATCCTGCGTCGACACCCCCGACAGCACGGCCAGCGAAATCTTCGCGCCGATACCGCTGACTTTCTGCAGGCTGCGGAACAATGCGCGCTCCGACTCGTGCAGGAATCCATACAGCGCCACGCTGTCTTCCTTTACCGCGTAATGCGTGAGCAAGGTCACTTCCTTGCCGGTAGCGGGCAGGTCGTAGATGGTGGACATCGGCGCTTCCAGCTCGTAGCCCACGCCACCCACTTCCACCAGCAGCCACGGTGGCTGCTTCGAAATCAGCGTGCCTCTAAGTCGGCCGATCACCAGCGACGCCTCCATGCAGTGCGCGCAATACCCACGCGCTCGAGACTGGAACGGGTATGCGCGTGCGCCACGGCGATCGCCAGCGCGTCGGCCGCGTCCGCCTGGATCGGCCCCTTCAGGCCGAGCAAGATGCCGATCATGTGCTGCACCTGGCTCTTGTCGCTGCGGCCACCGCCGACCACCGCTTTCTTTACTTCGGTGGCCGCGTATTCGTGCACCGCGATACCCCGATGCACCACCGCGCAGATCGCGGCGCCGCGCGCCTGCCCGAGCTTGAGCGCCGAATCGGCGTTGCGCGCCATGAACACGCGCTCGATGCCGCATTCGACCGGGCGGTGCGCCGCGATGACGTCATCGACCCCTTCGAAAATGCGCTTCAGGCGCTGCGGGAAGCTGTCCTCGCCGGCTACCGCCAGGGCCACATGAAACACATGCGACAGCTTGCCGGCCGCATCGACATCGACAATGCCGATGCCCGTGCGCTGGCTGCCCGGATCAATGCCTAGGATGCGAATCATCGCGAGCTGGCCAGCGGCAACGGCATCGTCATTTAGCCGGCGTCGGCCGGCAGCAAGGCGTTGTGATAGACCTCGCTGACGTCATCGAGCGAATCGAGCTTTTCCAGCAGGTCGGTGAGCGTTTCGAGCGCCTCGCCGGTGACCGCCGCGCGATTGTTCGGGCGCATCACCACGCCGGCGTGTTGCGCATCGAGCTTGGCATCGATGAGTGCCTGCTGCACGGTCTCGAAGTTTTCCGGCGCGCAGAGCACGGTGCTTTCGCCGTTTTCGTTGATGACATCGTCCGCGCCAGCTTCGAGCGCCGCCTCCAGCACCTTTTCCTCCGCCGCCGCATCGCCGCCGGTGGCAAACACCAGCTCGCCGCAACGGGTGAACTGGAATGCCACCGAGCCGCTGGTGCCCAGGTTGCCGCCGTGCTTGGTCAGCGCATGGCGCACGTCGGCGACGGTCCGGGTGGGATTGTCGGTGAAGCACTCGATGATCAGCGCAATGCCGGCCGGGCCATAGCCCTCGTAGCGCAGCTCTTCCATCTTTGCGCCGCCATCGGCGCCGGAGCCGCGCTTGATCGCGCGCTCGATGGTGTCCTTGGACATGTTGGCGGTCAGCGCCTTGTCCACGGCCGCGCGCAGGCGCGGGTTGAGCGCCGGGTCGGCCACGCCGGCACGGGTGGCGACGGTAATTTCGCGGATCAGCTTGGTGAACACCTTGGCGCGCTTGGCGTCTTCGGCATTCTTGCGACCTTCGATGGACGGCCCTCTACCCATGGCGATTCCTGGTTGGATCCAATGACAAGCGGGCGATTTTACTGCATTGCGGGATGCCGGGACCGGCGCCGGCGTATCGCCACCGAATGTAGGGCTTGGCGCTCACGAGGCGCGCTCGTCCGCGCCCGGCCCGTTGGCATCGAAGCGGCCTTCGCGCAGGAACTGGGTGGTCAGCCGCGCCACTTCGGCCGAAAGCAGCAGGCCGGTATGGCTGGTCTCGACCACGCAATGGCCGGCCAGGCCTGGCAGCAGGGTTTCTTCCACGGCGATGGTGCCATCGTGTTGGCCCTCGATATGGCTGAGCATGGCGCCCAGTCCGATCGGGGTGCAGCCGGCAATGACCCCGACCTCGCGCGAGCCGTGCCATGCCTCCAGCCCCTGTTCCAGCAGGTCGCGGTTATGTCCCAGCAGAACCTCCCCGCCGCGGCCCCAGCCGGCGAAGGCGCGCGCCGCCGCACTGCCCTTCAGCGGCGATCCGAGGCAGACGATACGCCCTGGCGGCAGATCTTCGGACTCCAGGCAAGCCCGCAGCGCCAGCAGGCCGCCAAGGCTGTGCCCCACCAGGTGCACCGGGCCGGGCGCGCAGTCGAGCATCCCCGTGTGCAGGCGCGCCAGGATGTGCTGCTGCGTCGCCGCCACGCTCATGTAGTCGAAGCGGTGGACGCGAAAACCTGCTTCCATCAGGCGCCGATGCAGCAGCCCCAGCGCGAAGCCGCGCATCCACAGGCCGTGCAACAGGATGATGTGTTCGGTCATGGCTTCCTAATCTCGCCGCAGCCGGTCAGCGCCTCTTCCCTCCGGGAAGGAGGGCGGGATGCGGGGTCACGCTCGCGATGGACTTCAATCATGCGCCGCCCTGAGTCACTTTTGACGCAAGCTTGCCCCTCACCTCGATCCTCTCCCCGGAGGGGAGAGGAAGCTCAACTCAAGCCTTGGTCGCCTCGGTGGCAGCCACCGCTACGTGCAGCTCTTTCAACTGCGCCTCGCCGACCGGCGACGGCGCATCGGTCATCAGGTCTTGTGCACTGGTCGTCTTGGGGAACGCGATCACATCGCGGATCGATTCGGTGCCCGCCATCAGCGCCGCGATGCGATCGATGCCGAAGGCCAGGCCTCCGTGCGGCGGCGCGCCGAACTTCAGAGCCTTGAGCAGGAAGCCGAATTTCATTTCCGCCTCCTCCGCGCCGATGCCGAGCAGTTCGAACACCGCGCTCTGCATGTCGGGGCGATGGATACGGATCGAACCGCCGCCGATCTCGTTGCCGTTGAGCACCATGTCATAGCCGCGGCTTACCGCGACGGCCGCATGGGCGCGCAGATCGGCGATATCGTCGACCTTGGGTGCGGTGAACGGATGATGCAGGGCGACGAAGCGCTTTTCTTCGTCGTCGTACTCGAACATCGGGAAGTCGGTGACCCACAGCGGCTTCCAGCTGTTTTCGACCAGGCCGCGATCCTTGCCGACCTTCAGGCGCAACGCGCCCATGAAATCGGTGACGGTTTTCCACTTGCCCGCGCCAAGGAACAGCATGTCGCCGGACTCGGCCCCGGTCGCCTTCAGCACCGCGTCGAGCGCCGCATCGTCGAGGAATTTCGCTACCGGCGAATGGACGCCCTCGCGCCCCTTGCCGAGGTCTTCCACCTTGATCCAGGCCAGGCCCTTCGCGCCATATTTGGCAACGTATTCGGTGAGCTGGTCGATCTCCTTGCGGCTCAGCGTGGCGCCGCCCGGCACGCGCAGCGCGGCCACCCGGCCGGCCGGATCATTGGCCGGTTCGGCAAACACCTTGAATTCGACCTGCTTGAGCGCGTCGGCCACGTCGACCAATTCCAGCGCGATGCGCAGGTCTGGCTTGTCGGAACCGAAACGGCGCATCGCCTCCGCCCAGGTCATGCGCGGGAAGACGGCGGCCAGTTCCACCTCCACCACTTCCTTGAACACGTGGCGGATCAGGCCCTCGACGAAATCCTGCACGTCCTGTTCTTCGACGAAGGCGAATTCGAGATCGAGCTGGGTGAATTCCGGCTGGCGGTCGGCGCGCAGGTCTTCGTCGCGGAAGCAGCGGGCGATCTGATAGTAGCGATCGAAACCGGCCATCATCAGGATCTGCTTGAACAACTGCGGCGACTGCGGCAAGGCATAGAACTGGCCCGGATGCACACGGCTGGGCACCAGGTAATCGCGCGCGCCTTCCGGCGTGGCCTTGGTAAGGATCGGGGTTTCAATATCCTGGAAGCCGCGCGCATCCAGGTAGCGGCGCAGCGCCTGCACCAGCTTGATGCGGGTGCGCAGCATCGCCTGCATGTCGGGGCGGCGCAGATCGAGGTAGCGGTAGGTCATCCGCATGTCCTCGTTGGGATGCTCGTGCAACGCGAATGGCAGGTCCTTCGCGGCGTTGAGAATCTGCACCTGCTCGGCCAGCAGCTCGACCGTGCCGGTCTTGAGCTTGTCGTTGGCCGACAGGCGCTTGCGGATGCTGCCGGTGACGCGCACGCAATATTCATAGCCCAGCTCGCCGGCAACAGCGAAAGCGGCGGCGTTCTCGCGCTCGATCACCACCTGGGCCAGGCCCTCGTGGTCGCGCAGGTCGACGAAGGCGACGTGGCTTTGCAGGCGCAGGGTATTGACCCAGCCGCACAAGGTAACGGTCTGGCCGACCAGCGACTCATTGATAAGGCCGCAGTAATGCGTGCGCATACGAAAAGGGACTCCGGGCCGCCAGGGCGGCGAATCAGGCATGGAAAAGGCCCGGAATCTTAGCACCGTTGAAGCAAGGCTCTTTGCATCTGGGGCAGGGACTGGCTCCGATCTTCCATCAAAGCACGCTCTCCATTACTCCTGCAGCGCGGCTGTCCCTTCGTCCCAGCCTTCTTCCCCGAGGGGGAGAAGAGGCTCGCGTTTTAGTACTTATTCGCTGGGCGCGGACGTGCTGGCCGGTTTGCTTTCCTTCGCGGCCGGCTTGCTTTCGGCGGATGCCGGCGCCGGGGCTGGAGCGCTCTCCGCCGGCTTGCTGGCGGCCGCATCGCCAGCCAGGTTGCGTTTCTTGTCGCCGTCTTTCTTGAAATCGGTTTCGTACCAGCCGCCGCCGGCCAGCCGGAACTGGGGCGCGCTCAACTGGCGCTGCACCTGCGCCGCGCCGCAGGACGGGCAATCGGACGGATCAGGATCGGACAGCTTCTGCAGCCGGTCGAAACGATGGCCGCAGGCGTTGCACTGGAATTCGTAGATGGGCATGGACACACACTCCGCTATGCCATGGCCGAGAGCCGATGGCAGCCGGTGATTATCGGGCCAGCAGCGGCGATTTCAACCGGGCCTCAGCGTACCGCCAGGACGATCAGCACCACCGCTTCGATCATTTCGGCCATGGCACCGGCCGTATCGCCGGTGACACCGCCCAGCCGCCGCAGGCACGCCTGTCGCCAGACGGCAAACACGATCGCCGCGGCCAGCAGCGCCAGCAGGCCATGCCATCGGCCGAGCAAGCAAAAGCCGGCGGTGACGGCCAGCGCCACCGCGCACGCATTGCGCGGCGCCGCGGCCAGCGCCGAGCCCAAGCCGCCGCTGCGCACATAGGGCGTGGTCAGGAACAAGGCGGTGAGCGCGGCGCGCGCCAGCAATGGCGCCAGCACCAAAGCGGACCATGGAGCCGCCCGCAGGCTGGCGAGCGCGGCGAACTTCAGCAGCAATACCAGCACCAACGCCACCACCCCGGCTGGGCCGCAGCGCGGATCTTTCATGATGTCCAGGGTCTTTTCGCGATCGCCGAGGCCGCCGATCCAGGCATCGGCACTGTCGGCCAGCCCGTCCAGGTGCAACGCGCCGGTCAGCGCCACCCACGCCGCCACCACGACGGCGGCCGACAGCACGCGCGCCGTATCGCGCAACAGCCACGCGAGCACTGCCAATAGCAGGCCGATCAACAGGCCGACCAGCGGGTACCATGCCAGCGACGCGGTCCGCGCGCGCGCATCGTCGCAAGCACCGGCCGGCGCCGGCAACCGGGTGAGAAAAGCGATGGCCGCCCACAGGCCATTCATCGCACGCTCACCGCCGCACGCCAGGGCAGCGCATGCAGCGAAGCATGCGGCACGTCGATGCCGGCCATGTCGCCGTAGCTGCGCTTTTCCACCAGGCAACGCAACAAGCGGATGGCGCCGCCGTGGGTGATCACCAGCACTCGTCGATCGGGAGCTTGCGCGGCGACGTCGTCGAGCGCCGCGCCGAGCCGCTCGCGAAACGCCGCGAAGGTCTCCGCGCCCGGCGGCGGATGCGCCACCGGATCGGCCCAGAACTGCGCCAATGCATCGCCTTGCTGTTCGGCGATCCGTTCGATCGGCATGCCCTGCCACGTGCCGAAATGGTATTCGGCCAGCCGCGCATCGAGATGCAAAGGCACGCCGCGCGCCAGCGACAATTCCTGCGCGAACGCGGCGCAACGTTGCAGCGTGGATGAAACGATGAGGTCCCACGCGCGTCCTTCGACCGCCGCGCGCAGTTGTGCCCAGCCGGCATCGCTCAAGGCATCATCGAGCTGGCCGCGATAGCTGCGCTGCCCGGTATCACCGTGACGCAGCAGGTCGATGCGCGCGCTCATGCGGTCGATACGCCCGCCTGCTCGAACGTCGCCATGCCGGCATGCAAGGCACACGCAAGGCGCAGCAGCGGCACCGCGCTGGCCGCGCCGCTGGCCTCGCCCAGCCGCATGCCGAGGTCGAGCAACGGCTCGGCGTCCAGTGCGCGCAGCAGGCGCGAGTGTCCATGTTCTTTCGAGCGATGCGCAAACAGCAGCCATGCACGCACCTCCGGCTGGATCGCCACCGCCGCCAACGCGGCCGTGGTGGTAATGAAACCATCGACCAGCACCGGCAACCCCGCTTGCGCGGCGGCGATATAAGCGCCGACCAGTGCGGCGATCTCGAAGCCTCCCAGGCAGCGCAATGGCTCCAGCGCGCGGGTCGCTTGCGCATGCCGGGCCAGCGCACGTTCGAGCACGGTCACCTTGTGCAGCACGCCCGCCGGATCAAGTCCGGTGCCGGCGCCAGCAAGGCTCGACGGCGGTTCGTGGAGCAGGATGCTGGCCAGCGCCGCCGCGGAGGTGGTATTGGCGATGCCCATTTCCCCGCCGAGGAACAGCTGCGCGTTCGCGGCCTGAGCCAACCGCACGCTTTCGGCGCCCGCAGCAAGCGCGGCTTGCAACTGCGCTTCGGTCATCGCCGGTTCCACGCAGAAATTCGCGGTCGAAGGCGCGATGATCGCGCGGCGCACGCCTGCGATTTCGCCTGGATCATTCACCGTGCCCAGGTTCACCACTTCCAGGCTGGCGCCCAGGCTGCGCGCCAGCACGCTGATCGCCGCGCCGCCGCTGGCGAAGTTGCGTACCATTTCGCCGGTCACCGCCTGCGGGAATGCCGAGACGCCTTCATCCGCCACGCCGTGATCGCCGGCGAACACGCTGATCCAGACGCGATCCGCGCTTGGCCGCGGCGTGCGTTGCAACGATGCCAACTGGATCGCCAGTGTTTCCAGCATGCCGAGCGATCCAGGCGGCTTGGTCAATTGCAACTGATGCGCGCGCGCCGCTTCGGCGAGCGCGGCATCGGGCTGGGCGCACGGCGCGTTGAGCCAGTCAAAACTCATGCGAGGGTTCCTTTCAAGACAAGCGGCAGGCCCGCGGCGACGAACAGCACACGCTCGCTCGCCGCGGCGATAGATTGATGCAAGCGGCCGGCTTCGTCGACGAAGCGCCGGGTCAGCTCGCCCATCGGCACGACGCCGAGGCCGACTTCGTTGCTGACCATCAACGTCTCGCCGGGCAAGCCATGCAAGGCTTCCAGCAGCGACGCGCGCTGCCGTGGAAAACATGCCGGATCCGCATCGCCGAGCACGTTGCTGAGCCACAACGTGAGGCAATCGACCAGCAAGCAGCGGTCGGCGCGCGCGTGTTCGCGCAACGCATCCGCAAGCCGTAACGGTTCTTCCACGCAGCGCCATTGCGCGGAGCGCCGCGCGCGATGATGCGCGATGCGCGCGGCCATTTCCGCATCGCCGGCCTGAGCGGTGGCGATGTACACCCGTTCTTTGCCGCTGACGGCGGCCAGCTGTTCGGCCAGTGCGCTCTTGCCCGAACGGGCACCGCCGAGGATCAGGGTACGCATGCGTTCATTCCCAGCCATCGCTCCAATGTGGCGGTATCCAGGTGGGACTGCACGGCGTCGGCCAAGCGATCGATGCTGGCTTCGCGCAGCGCGTGCACATCCAATGCTGCAGCGTCACGCAAGCCGGCCCATACCAGCAAGGCGCGCAATGCCTCGGGGTGGTCGAACAGGCCATGCAGGTAGCTGCCCAGCAGCTGGCCGTCCGCCGAAAGCGCGCCGTCGTGGCGGCCGTCGTCGAGTTGCGCGAATGGGTGCGCCAAGGCCGGGCCGCGACTGACGCCGCAATGGATTTCATAGCCTTGCACGGCGGCTTCCGCGAAGCCAAGGCGACCTTGCACGCGATGCAGCTGCTTGCCAGGTTGCAACGTGGTTTCCAGGTCGAGCCAGCCCAGGCCCTCGCTGGAGCCCGGATCGCCCTCGATGCCATGCGGATCATGCACGGCACGGCCAAGCATCTGCAGGCCGCCGCAGATGCCGATCACCTTGCCGCCATAGCGCAGGTGTCGCGCCAACGCGGCATCCCAACCTTGTGCACGCAGCCACGCCAGATCGGCGCGCGTGGATTTGGAGCCCGGCAGCACGATCACATCGCACGCCGGCAACGCTTCACCCGGTCCGATCAGTTGCAGATCGACCTGCGGATGCGCGCGCAGCGCGTCGAAATCAGTATGGTTGCTGATGCGCGGCAAGGCCGGCACCGCCACCCGCACGCGCGCTTGCGGCTTGCTTGCGGGTTCGCGCGGCAAGGCATCTTCGGCTTCAAGATACAGGCCATGCAGATACGGCAACACGCCGATCACTGGCTTGCCGGTCTCGCGCTCCAGCCAATCCAGCCCCGGCTGCAGCAAGGCGATATCACCGCGAAAACGATTGATCACGAAGCCGACGACGCGCGCCCGCTCGCTCGCCGACAGCAACGCCAGCGTACCCACCAGATGCGCGAAAACACCGCCGCGATCGATATCGGCGATCAGGATCACTGGGCAATCCACCGCTTCGGCGTAACCCATGTTGGCGATATCGCGATCGCGCAGGTTGATCTCCGCCGGACTGCCGGCGCCCTCCACGACGATCGCCTCGTAGTTCGCCGCCAGCCGCTGGTGCGAAGCCATCACTGCGTCGAAGGCAAGGCGCTTGTAATCGTGATAATCGCGCGCACCCATGTTCGCCACGGCATGGCCGTGCACGATCACCTGTGCGCCGGTATCGCTATTAGGCTTCAGCAGCACGGGATTGAAATCGACCTGCGGCGCCAGTCCGCACGCCTGCGCCTGCACAGCTTGCGCGCGGCCGATCTCGCCGCCGTCCACGGTCACCGCCGAATTCAAGGCCATGTTCTGTGGCTTGAACGGCGCAACGCGCAGGCCGCGCCGGTGCGCCCAGCGGCACAGCGCCGTCACCAGGGCGCTCTTGCCGGCATCGGAGGTGCAGCCTTGCACCATCAGCACGCGCGCGGTCATGGCGCTATCTCGGCCAAGGCCCGCGCCAGGCGTTCGGCAGCCGCGCCATCCGGCGGCAGACCGAAGCGCAGGCTGGCCGGGGTTTCGAACAGGCGGGTGAGAATGCCGCGCCGTGCGAGGGCACGATGCAGCGCTGAAGCATCGTCACGACGGCACCATTGAAACAAGTCGCAGCCCGCGGCAGGAGCGAGGCCATGGCGAGCAAGCAAGTCAGCGAGCCGGCGACTGGCATCGGCCAGGCGCGTGCGCGCCTGGGCCTGCCATGCGTGGTCGGCCAGCGCACGCCCTAATACGTAGCGCGCCGGTCCGCTCACCGTCCAAGGGCCAAGCTGCTCGCGCAAGGCGTCGAGCAAGGCGGGCGCCGCGCAGACAAATCCGGCGCGAGCGCCGGCCAGGCCGAAGAACTTGCCGACCGAACGCAGTACCACCAATCCATCGCGATCCGTATGGGCGCAAAGACTGTGCTGCGGCGTCGTGTCCATGAATGCCTCGTCGATCACCAGCCATCCGCCGCGCATGGCGAGCGCGGCGTGCACGCGCAACAGCGTCTGCGGATCGAAACGCTCCGCGCCGGGATTGTTCGGATGGATCAATACCACGACATCCCACTGCTGCGGATCGGCCAATAGCGCCTCGGCGGCGAGACACGACACGTTATGTCCCGCGCGTTGCCACGCTTGCGCATGCTCGGCGTAACCAGGCGCGATCACGCCGACCCGCGATGCCGGCCGCAACCGTGGCAAGGCCTGGATAGCCGCCTGCGAACCCGCCACCGGCAATACGTGCGGTGCGTGGTAGTAAGCGCACGCCACCTCGAGCAGGCCATCGTCATCTTGCGGGAGGCGCTGCCATGCGGATGGCGGTATCGCCGGCACCGGCCAGCCGAACGGGCTGATGCCGGTAGAAAGATCCAGCCATTGCTCGGCGGGAATGCCGTATTCGCGCACCGCGCGCTGCAAGCGACCGCCATGCTCAAGCATGCATGCCTCCGCGCAGGACAAAGCCGAGCAGTAACGCAACGATCAGCCAGATCAGCACGCCACGGCGCAGCAATCGCAGTGCGCACCGGATGGAATGCGCATCCGGCGCGTCACCTTCGCCCAGTTGCGGCCGCTCTTCCCACACGCCGTGATAAGGCGCCGCGCCACCGAGGCGCACGCCCAGCGCACCCGCGCCCGCCGCCATCACCGGGCCGGCATTGGGGCTGTCCCACTGCGGCGCCTGCGTGCGCCAGCAGCGAAGCGCTGCCTCGACATGTCCGCAGCATGCATACGTGCACGCGGTAAGCCGTGCCGGCAGGAAGTTCAGCACATCATCGATGCGCGCGGCAGCCCAGCCGAACTGTGCGTAGCGCGGCGTGCGATAGCCCCACATGGCATCGAGCGTATTGGCCAGCCGGTAAAGCAGCACGCCTGGCGCACCCAGCAAGGCGAACCAGAACAGTGCGCCGAACACGGCGTCGTTGCCGTTCTCCAGCACCGATTCGGTCGCGGCGGCGGCGACTTGCGAAGCGTTCAACACAGCAGTGTCGCGGCTTACCATGCGTCCCACCGCACGGCGTGCCGCAGCAAGATCGTCCATTACCAAGGCATCGGCGACCGGACGCGCATGTTCGTGCAGGCTGCGCCATCCCAATGCCGCATAGAGCACCAGCACGGCCAGGCACCACGAAATCCACGCCGGCACGCATCGCTGCAGGCCGCCGAGCAATAACACTGGCGGCACTACCGACAATGTCCAGGCCAGTACGCCCGACGCCCGACGGTTCGCGTAGCCATGTTTTTCGATCCACTGCGCGAGACGACCGAAGCCGACCAGCGGATGCGCGCGGCGCGGCTCGCCCAGCCATGCATCGAGCAACACCGCCGCCAGCATCGCGCAGACCGTGTTCATGGCAGGAACAAGCGCAATGCCGCGCGTGGATGGGAAGGAAAATAGAAGTGCACGAAGCTGGCGGTGAGCCGGCGATCGCGATATACCGCTTCCGCGCTGGGACCATTATTTGGATTGGACGCATGCGCAAGCGCCGGCGCATCGATCCAGGCGCGCGCATAGTGGAAAGTATGGCCGCGCAGGGTGCCTTCCGGCAGCGCCACGCTTTGCAGGCCCAGCGCCGTGAGCCGTGATTGCAACGCGGCGCGACCTGGCAGCAGGCCGGCCATCGGTGCCTCGCGGCCCGCACGGTCGGCCAGCGAATCCAGCAAGCACAGCAGGCCACCGCATTCGGCCAGCATCGGCTTGCCGGCATCGCGATGCGCGCGCAGCGCGTCATGCAACATTTTTTGCTGCGACAGGGCGTCCAGATGCAGTTCCGGATACCCGCCCGGCAGCCATACCGCATCGCATGCCGGCAATGCATCACCAGCCAGTGGCGAAAAGAAGCACAGCTCGGCGCCGGCTTCGCGCAGCAGCTCGAGGTTGGCTGGATAAAGAAAGCAGAACGCATCATCGCGCGCCACCGCGATGCGCTGTCCGCGCAACAACGCCGGCACCGGCGTGTTCACTGGCGCCTGGAACGTGACCGCCGGCGGCAACGCTGCCGTGGCGTGCTGCGCCCACGCATCAGCCAGGGCATCGAGGCGTGCATCGATATCGTCCACTTCCGCGGCGGCAGTCAGGCCGAGGTGCCGCTCGGGCAAGGCCAGCGCCTCCGCGCGCGGCAGCGCACCCAGCCACGGCAGCGATGCGGGCAGGCTCTCTTGCAACAATTGCGCGTGATAGGCGCTGCCGATGCGGTTCGCCGCCACGCCATGCATCGGCAAGCCTTCGCGGTACGCCGCCAGTCCGCACGCAAGCGCACCAAACGTCTGCGCCATCGCGGAGCCGTCGATCACCGCCATCACCGGCAGGCCCAGCTGCTGCGCCAGATCGGCGCTGGAGGGCGAGCCGTCGAACAGACCCATGACGCCCTCGACCAAAATCAGGTCGGCAGCGCCGGCAGCAGCGAACAGGCGCGAACGTACATCCGCTTCGCCGCACATCCACAGGTCGAGTTGATAGGCAGGCGTACCTGCGGCGCGTTCGAGCACCATCGGATCGAGGAAATCCGGCCCGGTCTTGAACACGCGCACGCGCCGGCCCTGGCGCGTGTGCCAGCGTGCCAGCGCGGCTGTCACCGAGGTTTTGCCCTGCCCCGATGCCGGCGCGGAAACCAGCCATGCCGGGCAGTGCCGAGTGGCGGATTGCGTCATGCGACCGGCACCCGTGCCGCGCACGGACGAAGGCATCCTTGAGCGGTGGCGATCACAGCTCCACGCCCTTTTGCGCCATGATGCCGGCATCGAACGCATGCTTGACCATGCGCATCTCGGTCACGGTATCGGCCACGGCGATGAGTCCATCCGGCGCGCCACGGCCGGTGATCACCACATGCTGGCGCGGCGGGCGCGCTGCCACGGCCGCCAGCACGTGCTCCAGCTGCACGTATTGCTTGACCAGCGCGATGTTGAGTTCGTCCAGCAATACGAAGTCGTAGGCCGGATCGGCCAGCATGCCGGCGGCGATGGTCCAGGCTGCCTGCGCGGCGGCAATGTCGCGTGCCTTGTCCTGGGTTTCCCAGGTGAAGCCCTCGCCCATCACGCGATAATCGAGCTGGTCGCCGGCGAGGCGGCGAAAGAAGGCTTCTTCACCGGTGGAGAAAGTGCCCTTGATGAACTGCACCACGCCGCATTTGAAGCCGTGCCCGAGCGAGCGCGCCAGCATGCCGAAGCCGGACGAACTCTTGCCCTTGCCATTGCCGGTATTTACTACCAGCACGCCGCGATCGATGGTGGCGCGGGCGATCTTGCGATCCACCAATTCCTTCTTGCGTTGCATGCGCTCGCGATGGCGCTGCTCCGGTGTCATCCCGGCGCGTGGCGGTTGCTCGCTCATGCGCGCGCCCCCGGCGCGGCCACGCGCGCGCTCAGCCGCTGCAACAAGCCCTGCACCAGCAACGCCACCGCCACGTAAGTCAGCGTCGTGCGCACAAACAAGGGTCCCCATTGCCACAGGCGCTGCACATACTCGGCCATATGCGGGTGCGCGTAGCGGCCACCCAGCCAATAAAACGAGCCATTGGAAATGGCGAACGACAACACCGCGCTGAGCACGGCAACTCCGAAAGCACCCAGCAGCGACGGCACGGTGGCGCACAACCGATCGGCATAAAGCCGGCCGCCATACCAGAGTGCGGCATAAGCCAGCGGCAGGAAGGCATAGGCGGCTGTCACACAGAAATCGCTGATGCCTGCGTAATGGATCGATACTTCGTCGAGCAGCACGGCCAGCAGTACAAAACATACGAAGGCCAGATGCCGGCGCAGATACAGGCCGCCCAGGAAGAACACCGCCATCGAGGCATCCGGCAAATGCAACGCATCGCCGAAATGCTTGAAGCGCGTGGTGACCATCAACAGCGCCAACATCGCGCACAGCCACGCAAAGGTGGTCCGGGACAAGGGTTTCATCGCTTCAATACTCCTCACGCGCCACTTGCGCATTGCTGCATGGACAGTGAGAAGGCACGGCTGCGAACGCAGCGGTTCCTAAACGGGCCCTCCGCCTGTCCGGTGATGCCTTGAGGCCGGTCTCCGGGCTCGCGAGCGAAGGAAGAACCTTCCGATCCACGCCTTCCCATGCACGCTGCACAGTGGCTATCAGCGGATCGCGTTGCTCGCCTACCGTTGCGGGGGCAGCTCCGGACTGGCCGTGACGCGGCGTCACCGGATTCCCGTTTCAACCATCGACTGCCTGCCGATGGTCACCTCAGGCCGAAGCATCTTAGTGCCTGCCCAGCACCGCGCCTAGCAGCACGCCGGATGTTTCTACACAACCTTTCTACGTGCGTATAACGATGCTCGAGACGCGCGCGAGGGAAGCGTATTCTCATGTCCAGCGTCTTTGCCGGTTGCCGAGAGAGGGCCGCGCCGGTCCGAACGGGGCGGCTAACCGGATGTTCGATATGGATATTCCCATCTGGACTTTTAGGCGCCCAATCGTCGATTTGATGCCGGGCACCGCTGTCACTAATCTGAAATTGCTGCTTCGCAGCAATGACATGCCAGGGGATTTCGCTAATGAAGACAGGCAAGCGCACTTATCACTATAAAAAGCTCGACCGGCACGCCACGGCATGCCTCACCGCCGCGGTACTGCTCGCCCTCACCGGCACCGCCGCCGCACAGGACGCTACGCAAAGCCCCTCATCCGGCAACGCGAAAAACCTGCAAGCCGTGATCGTGACCGGTACGCGCGCGCAAAACCGTACCGACAGCACCTCGCTGTCGCCGATCGACGTGATCCCGGCGACCGCGCTGCAAAGCACCGGCAGCAATGAACTGGCTACCGCCCTGGCGCGCCTGATTCCGTCGCTGAACTTTCCGCGCCCCGCCGCCACCGACACCACCGACTCGCAACGCCCCGCGCAGCTGCGCGGCCTGGCGCCGGACGAAGTGCTGGTGCTGGTGGATGGCAAGCGCTGGCACACCAGCGCGCTGGTAAACACCGACGGCAGCATCGGCCGCGGCTCGGCGCCGGTGGATTTGAACACCATCCCGCTTTCCGCCATCGACCACATTGAAGTGTTGCGCGATGGCGCGTCGGCCCAGTACGGCTCCGATGCCATCGCCGGCGTGATCAACATCATCCTCAAGCATGGCGCGCAAGGCGGCTCGATCGAACTCGACGGCGGCCAGTTCCAGCGCGGCGGCGGACGCCAATGGCTGGGCTCGGCCAATTTCGGCATCCCGCTTGGTGGCGACAAAGGCTGGCTGCGCATCAGCCTGGACGATGGACACCAGGACCCGACCAACCACGGCGGGGCGGATGTGCGCTATCCGCAACTGGGCGAAAAGCAGGTATTCGGCGACCCTTCGGTAAGCCAGCACAACCTGTTCCTCAACACGCAGTACGACATCACCCGTCACGTACAGTTCTATGCCTTCGGCAGCTACCACGAGCGCGATGCGATTTCCGATGAGCTGTATCGCAATCCCTACGGTTATCCCGGTGCGGTCACCTCGCTGCTCGACGCGCTCTACCCTGGCGGCTACCAGCCCCTGCTGCAGTCGCACAGCACCGACCAGGCGCTGGTCGCCGGCGTGCGCGGCACCACCGACGGCGGCTGGCGCTGGGACGTAAGCGGCAATTACGGTGGCAATCGCGTATCGCTGGATACCATCCATAGCGCCAACTACGCCTTCCTCAATGATTTCGGCTACACGCCCAACAGCTTCTTCGACGGTGTCGTGTCGGCGGCGCAACAAGCGGTGGATGTGGACATCGCCAAGGATTTCAGCGTCAACTGGCTGCCCAATGCGGTGACGCTCGCCTTCGGCGCGGAATACTTGCGCGATACCTACAGCATCAGCGCCGGCAATCCGGATTCCTATTACGTGGGAACGTCCGGCGTGAGCGGCGGCGCACAAGGTTTCAGCGGCTACAGCCCGGTGAACGTGGGCGCATGGAGCCGCAGCGACGTGGCGCAGTACGTAAGCCTGGAAACCAATCTCACCGACAAACTCGGCGCCTCGTTCGCCGTGCGCCATGAGGATTACAACGACTTCGGCAATACCGTGTCCGGCGCGCTGGCCGCCCGCTACGATTTCACCGATCGCTTTGCCTTGCGCGCCAGCGCATCCACCGGCTTCCGCGCGCCATCGCTGGCGCAGGAGGATTATTCGCAGATCGGCTCGTTGTATCTGACCCCGAGCAATGCGGGACCCGGCGTCACGCCAGGCATCTACCAGACCGGCCTGCTGCCGGTGAGCAATCCGGTGGCGCAATTGCTGGGCGCCCAATCGTTGCGGCCGGAGAAGTCGCACAACTACACCGTGGGCGCGGTGTTCAATCCGCTCGATCCGCTGACGCTCACCTTCGATATCTACCAGATCCAGATTTATCACCGCATCGTGCTGTCCAGCACGCTCAGCGGGCTGAACGATCCGGCGGTGGTGGCTTACCTGGCCGCCAACGGCGTTACCGACGTCGCCTACAGCTCGGCGCAGTACTTCACCAACGCGGTGAACACGCGCACCCAGGGCGGCGACCTGGTGGCGAGCTACCGTTCCGACTTCGGCAATGCCGGCGTGCTGAACAGCACGTTGAGCTACAACTACAACCGCACGCAAGTCAGCGGCGTGGCGCCCAATCCGCCGCAGCTGCAAGCGCTCGGCCTGCAACTGGAACGGGTGAGCTACCGTGACATCAAGGGACTGCTGGCCAATTCCACCCCGCGCAGCAAGCTGATCTTCAATGAGAACTACACGCTGGGCCATTGGAGCTTCAACGGCAACCTGACCCGCTACGGCACTTTCACCGCATACAGCAACAGCACTTACCTGCTCAACCAGACCTTCAGTCCGCAATGGGTGCTGGATATCGCCGGCAGCTACAACCTCGACAACTGGACGTTTACGCTGGGCGTGGACAACGCGACCAACAGTTATCCGGACACGGTGATCGCCGCGAACAGCACCAACGGCACGATTCCTTATTCAGAATTTTCACCCGACGGCTTCAATGGGCGCTACTATTACACCAAAGTGATCTATCACTGGTGATTCGACCCACTGCCAAACTCCTGCGATGCATCGCATCGAACATCCCGGCTCCGGCCGGGATTTTTTTTCGCGATCGCACTGCATGCATGCCTGCCGGCGCCACCATGCGCCGCACACGCACGCAAAGCGTGTACCGCGTCGTGATGGACGAGTGAAGCCGCGGCCCACTTGTCGACGACAAGCGACAACCGCCAATACCCATCCAATTGATGTCCCTGCATTGACCTGCCGCTGGCAACCGGCTGCAACAGCATTGCGTTGTGCTGCGCGTGGGCCGGCGTGGGCCGGCAACTACGGTGGGAGGGCGACATGAGCGAGATCGACGATATCAAGCGGCGGCGGTTCCTGAAGTTGACGGCGGGCGCGGCGGGCGGGCTGACCGCCATGTCGATGTTGCCACCGGCGATCCGCCAGGCCCTGGCCACGCCGGCCGCGACCGAAAGCGGCACGATCGCCGACGTCAAGCACGTGGTGATCTTCATGCAGGAGAACCGCTCCTTCGATCATTACTACGGCAGCCGCCCCGGCGTGCGCGGCTTCAACGATCCCGTGCCGCATCCGCTGCCGAGCACGGCGCTGACCGGCCAAAGCGTCTGGTACCAGCCGTATACCGGCAATGCCGCCGGCTACATGCTGCCGTTCCACCTGGACACCACCAAGACCAGCGCCACCTGCGTCAACGCATCGTCGATGGGTTTCACCACGGATACGGCGATCAACAACGGCGGCAAGTTCAATGCGTGGAATACCGCGCGTTCGGCGGGCATGGGCATGGGCTTCTATAACCGCAGCGATCTGCCGTTCTATTACGCCCTGGCCGACAGCTTCACGATCTGCGACCAGTATTTCTGCTCCACGCTGACCGATACCAACCCTAACCGCCTGTTCCTGTTTACCGGCAGCAATGGGCTTTCGGCAGGCGATTCGCCGGTGCTGGACGACACCGAATCCAGTTCGGGCTGGACCTGGAGCACTTACGCCGAACGGCTGCAATCGGCCGGCATCAGCTGGAAGGTTTATCAGCAGACCGACAACTTCGACGACAACGCGCTGGCCTGGTTTGCCAATTTCAAGAACGCCAAGTCCAGCTCGGCGCTGTACAAGAACGGGATGGCGACGGTCTCCAGTATCGTCACCGCGTTCCAGGATGACGTCACCAACAATACCCTGCCGCAGGTATCGTGGATCGTCGCGCCGGCGGCACAATCGGAGCATCCGAACTACCAGCCGCCGGATGGCGAAAATCTCAGCGCGCAGCTGATCGCCGCGCTGGCATCCAACCCCGGCGTCTATGCGAGCACGGTGTTTTTCCTCAACTACGACGAGAACGGCGGCTTCTTCGACCACGTGCCGCCACCATGTCCGCCCTCGGGCATCCTGGGCGGCAAGTCCACCGTCAGTACCGCGGGCGAACTGACCACGGTCAACGAAAGCGGCGATACGATCACGTCCTCGCCAATCGGACTGGGCTACCGCGTGCCGATGATCATCATCTCGCCGTGGACCTTTGGCGGCCGCGTGTGCTCACAAGTGTTCGACCATACCTCCGTGCTGCAATTCCTGGAGCAGTGGACGGGCGTATCGGAAACCAATATCAGCGCGTGGCGTCGCGCGGTATGCGGCGACCTCACCTCGGCATTCGATTTCAGCGGCAGCAACACCAGCTGGCCGAGCCTGCCCTCGACCGCGAACTACGTTTCGCAGTCGAGCACGGAATGCTCGGACCTGCCTGCGCCGACGGTACCTTCCACGCAGGCCATGCCGAGCGCCGAGGCGGGTACGTATCCGGCCTGCGCGCTGCCTTATGCGCTGGACGCGCAGGGCAGCATCAATACCTCGGCCAACCAGTTCGATATCGATTTCATCAACAGCGGCACCGTCGGTGCGGTGTTCCAGGTTTATGCGCTGAATCGCAGCAGCTCGACCGGCCCGTGGACCTACACGGTCGGTGCCGGCAGCAGCGTGTCGGACTATTGGAACGGCAGCGTGTTCAACAGCGGCATCTATGCGCTGGAGGCACACGGGCCGAACGGCTTCGTGCGCCACTGGCAAGGCAGCGCCGAGGCCGCCGCGGTGATGCCCGAAACGCAGATCGTCTACAACCCTGCCGGCAATAGCGTGCAGCTGAAGATGACCAACGCCGGCAGCAGCACCTGCACCATGACCGTCAGCAATGGCTACGACACCGAAGACGTGCGCATCTACAGCGTACCTGCGGGCGGCAGCGTCAGCGATACCTGGGAGCTGGGCAGTACCGCCAACTGGTACGACCTCAAGGCGACGGTCGCGGAAGTGAGCAATTGGTCGCGCCGGCTTTGCGGCCACATGGAAAACGGTTTGCCCAGCACCACCGAGCCGCCGCACTGAAAAATAGCCGGGATGGCGCAAGACGCGACTGTTGCTTTCAACTCCTTCTCCCCTCCGGGGAGAAGGTTGGGATGAGGGGTCGATCTTGCCGAGACATTGATTCAGAGCTTGGCTCTGATGAACTTCACCGCAAGATTGCCCCTCACCTCGATCCTCTCCCCGCAGGGGAGAGGAGGTCGGCAGTTCAGTACTGGCGCAAGACGCGATCGTTGCTTTTAACTCCTGCTCCCCGCCGGGGAGAAGGCTGGGATGAGGGGTCAATCTTGCCGAGACATTGATGCAGAACTTGGCTCTGATGAACTTCACCGCAAGATTGCCCCTCACCTCGATCCTCTCCCCCGCAGGAGAGAGGAGGTCGGCAGTTCAGTACTGGCCAAAGATCAGATGACCGTGCTCCGCATCGACTGCAATAGTCGCGCCCGGAGCAAAGCGGCCTTCCAGGATTTCCCTGGCCAGCGGATTTTCCAGTTGCTGCTGGATGGCACGCTTGAGCGGCCGCGCGCCATACACCGGATCGAAGCCGACGTTGCCCAACAGGTCCAGGGCCTTGTCGCCGATCTCCAGTTTCAGCTGACGCTCGGCCAGTCGCTTTTCCAGCGAGGCCAGCTGGATCTTGGCGATGGCACGAATCTGCGTCTTCTGCAACGGACGGAACACCACCAGCTCATCCAGCCGATTGATGAATTCCGGGCGGAAGTGTGCCTGCACCACGCCCAGCACCGAAGCCTTCATCTGCAAGTAATCGGCCTCCGAATCGCCGGCCTGCTCCTGGATCAGTTGCGAGCCGAGGTTGGAGGTCATCACGATCACGGTATTGCGGAAATCCACCGTGCGCCCCTGGCCGTCGGTGAGACGTCCATCGTCGAGTACCTGCAACAGAATGTTGAAGACATCCGGATGCGCCTTCTCCACTTCGTCCAGCAGGATCACGCTATACGGACGGCGACGCACGGCCTCGGTGAGATAGCCGCCTTCTTCGTAGCCTACATAGCCCGGGGGAGCGCCGATCAAGCGGCTCACGGAATGTTTTTCCATGAATTCGCTCATGTCGATGCGCACCATCGCGTCCTGGGTGTCGAACAGGAATTCGGCCAGCGCCTTGCATAGCTCGGTCTTGCCCACGCCAGTGGGGCCGAGGAACAGGAACGAACCATAAGGCCGGTTTGGATCGGACAGGCCCGCGCGGGCGCGGCGGATCGCATCGGACACCGCGCGCACCGCTTCGTCCTGGCCGACCACGCGCTGATGCAGCGAGGCTTCCATATGCAGCAGCTTGTCGCGCTCACCTTCGAGCATCTTGCTGACCGGAATGCCGGTCCAGCGCGATACCACCTCGGCGATTTCCTCTTCGGTGACGCGATCCTGCACCAGCTTGAAATCCTGCTGCTCGGCGGCCTGCGCGGCGGCCAGCTGTTTTTCCAGCTCGGGCAGCTTGCCGTACTGGATCTCGCTCATCTTGGCGTAATCCTGCCGGCGCTGCGCCGATTCCAGTTCCAGGCGCGCCTGCTCGATCTGTTCCTTGACCTTGGTTGTGCCTTGCAGCGCGGCCTTTTCGGATTTCCATACTTCGTTGAGGTCGGAAAATTCTCGCTCCAGCTTGGCGATATCGGCATCGAGGTCGGCCAGGCGTTTCCTGGATGCTTCGTCGGTTTCCTTCTTCAGCATCTCGCGCTGGATCTTCAGCTGGATCAGACGGCGTTCGAGGCGATCGAGTTCTTCCGGCTTGGAATCGATTTCCATGCGGATGCGCGAGGCGGCTTCGTCCATCAGATCGATGGCCTTGTCCGGCAGCTGGCGATCGGTGATGTAGCGGTTCGACAGCGTGGCCGCGGCGACGAGGGCCGGGTCGGTGATTTCCACGCCGTGATGCACCGCGTAGCGTTCCTTCAGGCCGCGCAGGATCGCGATGGTGTCTTCCACGCTCGGCTCGCCCACGAACACCTTCTGGAAGCGGCGCTCCAGCGCCGCGTCCTTCTCGATGTACTTGCGGTATTCGTCCAGCGTGGTGGCGCCGATGCAATGCAGTTCGCCACGCGCCAGCGCGGGCTTGAGCATGTTGCCGGCGTCCATCGCGCCTTCGGCCTTGCCGGCGCCGACCATGGTATGCAGCTCGTCGATGAACAGGATGATCTGGCCTTCGTTCTTGGCCAGGTCATTGAGCACGGCCTTGAGCCGCTCTTCGAATTCGCCGCGGAATTTCGCGCCGGCGATCAGGGCGCCCATGTCGAGCGCCAGCACGCGGCGGTCGCGCAGCCCTTCGGGCACTTCGCCTTTGACGATGCGTTGCGCCAGCCCTTCGACGATGGCGGTCTTGCCCACGCCGGGTTCGCCGATCAACACCGGATTGTTCTTGGTGCGCCGCTGCAGCACCTGGATGGTGCGGCGGATTTCCTCGTCGCGGCCAATCACCGGATCGAGCTTGCCGCTTTCGGCTCGCGCGGTCAGGTCGATGCAGTATTTCTCCAGCGCCTGGCGCTGCTCTTCGGCATTCTCGCTCTGCACCTTTTCGCCGCCGCGCAGCTTGTCGATCGCCGTTTCCAGATTGGACTGGGTGGCGCCGGCCGCTTTCAGCGCGGCACCGAGTTCGCCTTTATCTTCCAGCGCGGCAAGCACGAACAATTCGCTGGCGATGAACTGGTCGCCGCGTTGCTGCGCGAGTTTGTCGGTGAGGTTGAGCAGGCGCGTCAGCTCGTTGCCGGCATGGATGTTTCCTTCCTGCCCGCTGACTTTCGGCAGCCGTTCGAGCATTTCGGTCACGCGCTGGCGAAACGCCGGCACGTTGACGCGGGCCTGGGTCAGCAGCGGCCCGGTCGAGCCGCCCTGCTGGTCCAGTAGCGCCGCCATCACATGCACCGGCTCGAGCATGTTGTGGTCGCGTCCCACTGCCAGTGACTGGGCGTCGGCGAGCGCCTGCTGGAAACGCGAGGTGAGTTTGTCCATTCGCATCGGTGTATCCCCAAAAGAGGTTTGGCGGACACGCCGCCACTGCCGGCAAAAATGCGGACGGAGGGGGATGATTCAAGCCTGGCGCGGGGCGCGCTCCGCATCCGGGTTCAGTTGGGAAATCCTCTGCCAGCGGATGCCTGGGGAAACGCAGGCACTTATCCATCCAATGCAGGACCGCACGATGCTGCTGGTTTTTGCCGTGCGATTTGCCGCCAGGGCTTATGCGTGGTCCGCGCCGAGAGCTGTTTGCGCGCCAGGCAAGCCGAGCCTAGTTCAACCAGACCAGACTGCCGAAGCGCCCGCTGCGCGCGCCTTCGCGACGGTAGGAATAAAACCGCGCATCGGTGCGGGTGTCGAAGCCACCGCCGTAGATGCGGGTGACGCCCGCGGCGTGCAGGCGCTGGCGCGCCAGCGCGGCAAGATCGCACCACCAATGCCCGGCGCGGGTCGCGATGAAAGCCTCGACGGCGGCCGGGTCGTGCTGCACGAACGCCTTGCGCACTTCCTCGCCCACCTCATAGGAAGCCGCGCCGATGCAGGGACCGAGCCACGCCATCATGCCGGCGGGAGGCAGCTGCATCTGCTCGACGGTTTCCTCCAGCACGCCCGCGGCCAACCCGCGCCAGCCGGCATGGGCGGCGCCGATCGTGCTGCCATCGTTGGCGCACAGCAGTACCGGCAGGCAATCGGCAGTGAGAATCGCCAACACCGTGCCGGGCAGATGCGAAACCGCGGCATCCGCTTCGGGTTCTTCCTGGCTGGGCAAAGGACCGAGCTCGGCCACCGCCGCGCCATGCACCTGCCGCAGCCAGCGCGGTTCGGCCGGCAGGTTCAGCGCTTGGCGCAACGCGCTGCGATTGCTGCAAACCGTTTGCCGGTCCTCGCCGCTACGCAGGCCGAGATTGAAGCGCCCGAACGGCGGCTGCGATACGCCGGGACCATCGCGCATGGTGACCACCGCCCCCACATTGGGCGGCGCGGGCCAATCGGGAAAAAGCCAGGCATCGCTCATCGCAGGCACGGCATCAGGCCTCGTCCGGGCCATTGGCGGCAAGATCGGCGCGCAGGGCATCGAGCAGCGCATCCATGTCCGGCGGGCGCGCGGCGTCGAATGCCAGCGGTTCGCCAGTGGCAGGATGCTCGAACGACAGGCGCTCGGCATGCAGCGCCTGGCGGCGGAATCCACGCAGCGCAGCGGTCAGCTCGGGCGTGGCGCGCCGGGGCAATTTGAGGCCGCCGCCGTACAGCGGATCGCCGACCAGCGAATGCCCGATGTGCGCCAGGTGCACGCGGATCTGGTGCGTGCGCCCGGTCTCCAGGTTGCATTGGATCAGCGTATGCGCGCGGAACCGCTCGCGCAGGCGATAGTGGGTGACCGCATGCTTGCCGTCCTCCTCGTCGCGCACGGCCTGGCGCAGCCGGTCGCTCAGGTGGCGACCGATCGGGGCATCGACGGTGCCGCCGGCGATCAGGGTGCCCAGCACCACGGCTTCGTATTGGCGCCCGACCGCATGGCGCGACAGCATGTCGACCAGGGCCGTATGCGTGGCCAGCGTCTTGGCGACCACCATCAGGCCGGAAGTGTCCTTGTCCAGACGGTGCACGATGCCGCCGCGCGGCAGCTCGGCCAGCCGGGCCTCATGGTGCAACAGGGCGTTCAGCACCGTACCGGCGGGGTTGCCGGCGCCCGGATGCACCACCAGTCCGGCCGGCTTGTTCAGTACCAGCAGATGATCGTCTTCGTGGACGATGTCCAGCGCGATGGCTTCCGGCGCGCTGGTTACCTCGGTTTCCAGCTCCGCCTCCAGCCGTACCTGCTCGCCGCCCCGCAGCAGATAGCGCGGCAGTGCCGGCGCGCCGTCCAGGGTGATCGCGCCGGCTTTCACCCATGCGGTGAGACGGGAGCGCGAATAGTCCGGGAACATCTCGGCCAGCGCCTGGTCGAACCTCCGGCCTGCAGCCGAAAGGGGAACGACCGCCTCGTGACGAATGGTGGTCATGCCGCCACGCCCCGGGGCAAGGCCCGCACGCCGCATCGCCACTGGCAAGATCCCGCCGCCGTTGTCCCAAAGGAACCCGAAAACGTCCATCCGCCGATGCTGCTTTGCCGAGCGCCCTGTCCCAAGTCCCGGGCCCCGGCTCTATCAGCTATCATCTCTTTTCGCTCAAACATCTGAACCTCTTACTCATGCGCGTAACCAAGCTGCCGGCCGTCCCGACATCTGCCCTTAAAGTACTGATCGTGCTTGTCCTGGTTTTGACGATGAGCGCCTGCTCATGGTTCCGGCACAATGGTGATCCACTCGATACCCTGCCCTTGCCGCAGCTTTACGCCAGGGCCCACAACGATGTGATCCATTCCGATTATTCGGCGGCCGAGAAAGCGTACCAGCGTCTGATCGCGCGGTTCCCTTCCGGCCCGTTCAACGAACAGGCCCAGTTGGAGCTGGCCTACGCGCAATACAAGAACAACAAGCCGGATGATGCTTATTCCACCATCAACCGCTTCATCAGGACCTATCCGCTCAACAAACATGTGGATTATGCCTATTACTTGCGCGGCCTGATCAACTTCGACCGTACCACCGGCGTGTTCGAGCGCGCCTTTGCCAGCGAGCGCACCGGCGCCCAGTCGCGACGCGACCAGGGCTACAACCTGAAATCGTTCGACGATTTCTCCGAGCTCAGCCGCCGCTTTCCCGACAGCGCCTACGCCGCCGATGCGCGCCAGCGCATGATCTACCTGCGCAACGTGCTGGCGCAGTTCGAAATCAACGTGGCCAAGTTCTACCTGCGCAACAAGGCCTATGTAGCCTCGGCCGACCGCGCCCAGTACGTGATCGAGCACTACCAGGAATCGCCTGAGGACGGCGATGCACTGGCGATCCTGTGCCGCAGCTACCTGAGCCTCAACCAGAAGCAGCTGGCCGCGCAGGTACGCAAGGTACTGGCGCTCAATTATCCGGATCATCCGTACCTGAAGGATCCAAAGTGGCCGCGTTCGCCGTCGATCCTGCGCAAGATGATCCCGTTCTCGGGCCATTACTGAGCAGCGATCTTCATCGCCAAACGAAAAAGCCGGTGCGCCATGGGCCACCGGCTTTTTTTGTTTGGGCTTCCGAAACCGATCGCACAGGTGGATGCAAGTGCAAGCCGCAAGGCTGCCTGGCTCCTGCTTTGCGCTATGCGGTCATTTCCAGCCGGAAGTGATTGGATAGCGCCGCTCGCGCCCGAAGGCGCGGGTGGTCACGCGCGGTCCGGGCGCGGATTGCCGCCGCTTGAATTCATTCACCAATACCAGCCGTACCACGCGATGCACGATGTTTTCGTCGAAGCCGGCTGCGATGATTTCCGCCTGCGATTGCTCGTCCTCGATAAAGCGGGCGAGGATCGCATCGAGTTCGTCGTAAGGCGGCAGCGAATCCTGGTCGGTCTGGTTGTCGCGCAATTCGGCCGATGGCGGCCGTTCGATCACGGCCGGCGGAATCATCCAGTCGCCGGCGTTGCCGGTCTGGCGCGCCTGCTCCTGGTTGCGCCAACGCGAAAGCCGGTACACCTCGGTCTTGTAGACATCCTTGAGCGGCGCATAGGCCCCGCACATGTCGCCATAAAGCGTGGCGTAGCCGACCGCCATCTCGCTCTTGTTGCCGGTGGCCAGCAGCAACCGGCCATGCTTGTTCGACAGCGCCATCAGCATCACGCCGCGCGTGCGCGACTGCAGGTTCTCCTCGGTGGTATCCGCTTGCTTGCCGCCGAACAGAGGCGCAAGCGCATCCATGAAGGCTGCGTAGGCAGGTTCGATGCCGATCACGTGGTAATCCACGCCCAGGCGCTCGGCCTGCTCACGCGCACCATCGAGTGAGAGCTGCGAGGTATAGCGCATCGGCATCATCACCGCGGTGACGCGGTCGGGACCGAGCGCATCCACGGCCAGCGCCAACGTCAACGCCGAATCGATGCCGCCGGAAAGGCCGAGCAGGATGCCGCCGAAACCGTTTTTATTGATGTAGTCGCGGACGCCGCGCACCAGCGCGGCGTACAACGTCGCTTCGCGCGAGGCATCCGGAACGGTCGGCCAGTCCCGCGCATGCAAGCTGCGATCGGCCGGATTGAAATCGGCCCACAGCAGCGCATCCACGAACGACGGCGCGCGCGCTGCAATGCGGCCATCGCCATTGACCAGCAGCGATCCACCGTCATAGACGACTTCGTCCTGCCCGCCGACGAGATTGAGATAGATGAGCGCGCAGCCGGTCTCCTTCGCGCGCGCCACCAATACTTCTTCGCGCGCCGACTGCTTGGCATCGTCCCAGGGCGAGGCATTGATCACCACGATCAATTCCGCACCGGCCGCGGCGGCGGCGGCGGCGGGCTCGGCCTGCCAAATGTCCTCGCACACCAGATACCCGACCCTGATGCCCTCGATCACCGCCACCGCGCTGGTGCGTCCCGGGCGGAAATAGCGCTTGTCGTCGAACACGCCGTAATTGGGCAACGCCTGCTTGTGCGTAACCTGCGCGATCTCGCCGCCGCGCAGGAAGGCGGCGGCGTTATACACCTCGCCCAGGCTGTGCGGGAAACCAACGATGGCGGCCAGTCCGTTCGTGCCTTCGGCCAACTGCTGCATGGCTTCCTGGCACGCGGCCAGGAAGCTGGGGCGAAGCAACAGATCTTCCGGCGGATAGCCGCTGATGGTGAGCTCGGGAAAGACCGCCAGCGCCGCGCCGCCAGCACGGGCGCGCGCCATCAGCTCGCGAACCTTGGCGGTATTGGCGGCGACCGCGCCGACGGGAAAATCGTGTTGGGCCAGCGCCAGGCGGAGGACAGCCATCGGGTACGTATTCCAGGGTCAACTGGCGCTAAATGGTAGTGGAAGCCGCGGGGAACAAGCGCGGCAGAGGCCATCAGCGCCATATCGATTTCAATTTCAATCCCGTACGACGGCGCGGGGCCCGGACCGATGGGATACGTATGAAAAAGGGCCGCGTCACCGCGGCCCTCATAACGATCGACATGGGCGATCGATTACTTCTTCAACAATCCAGCCAAGGTCTTGCCCAGGTCGGCAGGCGACTTCACCGTCGTCACGCCGGCCTTTTCCAGCGCCGCGAACTTCGCCGCCGCCGTGCCCTTGCCGCCGGAGATGATCGCACCGGCATGGCCCATGCGCTTGCCGGCCGGCGCCGAGGCGCCCGCGATGAACGAGACCACCGGCTTCTTGACGTATTCGCCGATGAATTCGGCGGCTTCCTCTTCAGCGCTGCCGCCGATTTCACCGACCATGATGATGCCTTCGGTCTGCGGATCGTCCTGGAACAGCTTCAGGCAGTCGATGAAGTTCAGGCCGTTGATCGGGTCGCCGCCGATGCCGATGCAGGTGGACTGGCCCAGGCCTTCGTTGGTGGTCTGGAACACGGCTTCATAGGTCAGCGTGCCGGAACGCGACACGATGCCGACCTTGCCCGGCTTGTGGATGTGGCCCGGCATGATGCCGATCTTGCATTCGCCCGGCGTGATGATGCCGGGGCAGTTCGGCCCGATCAGCACGGTTTCCGGATGCTGCGCCAGCACGTTCTTCACGCGCAGCATGTCCAGCACCGGGATGCCTTCGGTGATGGTGACGATCACGCGCACGCCGGCGTCGATCGCTTCCAGGATCGAATCGGCCGCGAACGGCGGCGGCACGAAGATCACCGACGCATCGGCGCCGGTTTCGTCGACCGCCTCGGCCACGCTGTTGAAGACCGGCAGGCCGATGTGCTCGCTGCCGCCCTTGCCCGGGGTTACGCCACCGACCACCTTGGTGCCGTAGTCGATCGCCTGTTCGGCGTGGAAGGTGCCCTGCTGGCCGGTGAAGCCCTGCACGATCACCTTGGTGTTCTTATTAACAAGTACGCTCATGACTTAGATGCTCCTCACTTCGCGGCAGTCACGGCTTTCTTGGCCGCGTCGTTGAGATCGTCAGCCGGCGTAATCGCCAGACCGGAGTTGGCCAGCAGTTCGCGGCCCTTCTCCACGTTGGTGCCCTGCAGGCGCACCACCACCGGAATCGTCAGGCCCACTTCCTTCACCGCGGCGATGATGCCTTCGGCGATCAGGTCGCAGCGCACGATGCCGCCGAAGATGTTCACCAGGATGGCGCGCACCTTGTCGGAGGAAAGAATCAGCTTGAACGCCTCGGTCACGCGCTCCTTGGTGGCGCCGCCGCCGACGTCGAGGAAGTTGGCCGGCTCGCCGCCCGCCAGCTTGATCACGTCCATGGTGGCCATCGCCAGACCCGCGCCGTTGACCATGCAACCGATGTTGCCGTCCATCGTCACGTAGTTGAGGTTGTGCTGCACGGCGGCCGCTTCGGCGGCGTCTTCCTGCGTGAGGTCGCGCATCTTGGCCAGGTCCGCATGGCGGAACTCGGCGTTATCGTCGGAGTTGACCTTGCCGTCGAGCGCGGCGAGGTTGCCGTCTTCGAGGATGGCGAGCGGATTGAGCTCGACCAGCGACAGGTCTTTCTCGTTGAACAGCTTGTACAGGCCCAGCATGATCTTGGTCAGCTGCGTGACCTGCTTGGGATTGAGGTCCATCGCGAAGCCGAGCTGGCGGCACTGGTAGGGCTGCAGGCCTTCGACGAAATCGACCACGATGGTGTGGATGTCGTCCGGCGTTTCCTTCGCCACCTGTTCGATGTCCACGCCGCCATGCTTGGAGGCGATGAAGGTGACCGCCTTGCTGTCGCGGTCGACCAGGATCGACAGATACAGCTCTTTGGCGATGTTGGTGGCATCGGTGACCAGCACCAGGTTCACCGGCAGCGCGCGGCCGGCGGACTGGTAGGTTTCCATGTTCTTGCCCAGCATGCCCTTGGCGGCGGCGTGGACGTCATCCAGGCTCTTGCAGAACTTGACGCCACCGGCCTTGCCGCGGCCACCGGCATGGATCTGGGCCTTGACCATCCATTGGGAACCGCCCAGGTGCTTGGCGGCGTCGACGGCGGCGTCGGGGGAATTGGCGACTTTGCCCGGCGGCACGGCAATGCCGTACTGCGCGAACAGCTCTTTGGCCTGGTACTCGTGGAAATTCATTCGATACCTCGAGTGAATGGGGAAGGATCGAGCCCTTGCGGTGACAACAGCGCAGGCTTGGGAGAACGGACGGCGTTGGAACGCACTACCGGCGTGCAGTGCGCCGCGGCCATGCGTCAACATGGCAAAAACCGCGCAATACGGCCGGGTATTTTCGCGGAAGCGGGACCCGATGGAAAGGGGCACGTAAGAAAGTCGCCTGGCTTGCGGCCCGCTCCCGCCGGCGAGGAGGATTGAGGTGCGGGGCCAATCTTGCGAAAGTGGCGAGACTAAAGCGAGTTTCCGCGTCGCTGTAATCGACCCGCAAGACTGGCCCCGCCCCCCGCGCCACCTCCCGAAACGGGAGCGGGGAAATGCCGCACCCATCCTTCCTGCCGAGTGCCCAAACCCGTGTCCAGCCGCGCGATGTCCGACTCGACCAACAGCACTACGACCCGCCATGAATTGCTGTTCCTGAATTACTTCCGGCTGGCCCAGGGGCTGGTTTACGTCGGGCTCGCCTTCACGCCCGCGGGCATGGGCTGGCCGCACCTGGACAATATCGGCCTGGCGCGCCTGGTCGCCGTCAGCTACCTGCTGTTCGCCGTCGCAGTGGTCGCCATTACCCATCTGACCCGGTCGCTGGGCTGGCTGGGGATTCTCGGCACCTTGTTCGTGGACATCGTCGCGGCCGTGCTGGCGATCGCCGCCATGAACGATGCGCGCATCGGCATCGCCATGATGCTGGCGGTGAACCTGGCCGCCGGCGCGCTGCTGCTGCCGCTGCGGCTGGCGTTGTTCCTGGCGGCGCTCGCCACCCTGGGCGTGCTCGGCCGCACCCTGCTGTCGCTGCCGCACGTGGTGAGCGCGGATGACCGCGATTTCCTGGAATCGGGCCTGTTCGGCATGGCCTATTTCGCGATCGTGGTGTTGTGCAACGTGCTGGGCCGCCAGTTGCGCGCCAGCGAAGCGCTGGCCGAGCAGCGCAGCATCGACCTGGTCAATCTCTCGCAGGTCAACGAATTGATCATCCGCCGCATGAAGACCGGCGTGATGCTGGTGGACGACGCCAACCGCATCCACCAGATCAACGAATCGGCCTGGATGCTGCTGGGCAATCCTTCGTCCGACCAGCGCGACCTCGGACGCTGCGCGCCGGAGCTGTCGCGCCGCCTGTATCACTGGATCACCTCGGGCAAGCTCGACGAAACCGCCACGCAATTGGCCGACGGCATGCCCGAAGTGGTACCGCGTTTCAGCCGTCTCGCGCCGAACGACGATTCGCTGGTATTGATCTTCCTCGACGACACTTCGCTGGTATCGCGGCGCGCGGAAGAACTTACGCTCAGTTCGCTGGGCCGGCTGTCGGCCTCGATCGCGCACGAGATCCGCAACCCGCTCGCGGCGATCCGCTACTCCGCGCAGCTGCTGGCCGAGTCGAACGAGATGAATGCCACCGACCTGCGCATGGTGGAGATCATCAACAACCACTGCAGCCGGCTCAACGAGATCATCGAGAACATCCTGCAATTGTCGCGGCGCGAGCGCTCACGCCCGGAAACACTCAACCTCGGCGACTGGTCGCACGCCTTCGTCGAGGAATACAAGCAGGGCAACGACCTGGGCGGCGATTCGCTGCGCGTGATCGACAACAGCGCCGCGCCGGTCGCCGCGGTGGCCGATCCGCAGCAATTGCAGCAGGTGGTATGGAACCTGGTGCAGAACGCGCTGCGTTATGGACGCATGCCGGGCGAGCCGGCCCGCGTGATGGTGGTGGTGCGGCATGGCGAACATGGCGTGCCGATCCTGGAGGTCATCGATCGCGGTCCGGGCATCGCGCCGAAAGTGGCGGCACAGATCTTCGAGCCGTTCTACACCACGCACGAGTACGGCACTGGCCTGGGTCTGTATCTCGCGCGCCAGATGGCCGAGGCGAACCAGGCCGCGCTGGAATACGTGCGGGTCGCCGGCGGCGGCAGTTGTTTCCGGCTGGTGTTGACGCCGCCGGCACGCATCGAACCGACTGTTTGAGCCAGCCGGATTTCCCGCGCGCCATGCCCTGATGCCGGCAGCAACGGCTCAGGTGGAACGCACCACCAGGGTGGTCGCCATCATCTGCGACGGCACGCTATGTCCCTGGATCAGCGACAGCACCTTGCGCGCCAGCAGCACGCCGCCCTCCTGCCAGTTCTGCCGCACGGTGCTTAGCGGTGGCAGGAAGCTTGCGCCCAGCGGCGTGTCGTCGTAACCGATCACCGAGACGTCGTTTGGCACCGACTGCCCGAGTTCGACCAGCGCACGGATGGCGCCCATCGCCAGCAAGTCGCTGCAGGCGAAGATCGCATCGAAGCGCACCTTGCGCGCGGACAGCGAGCGCACCGCATCGACCCCCGATTCCAAGGTGAAGTCCACGCGCCTGAGCAGCAGCGGCTTGATGCCGTGGCCGGCCAGTTCATCGACGAAGCCGAACAGGCGCTGCGCCATTTCGGGGTGATCCGGGTTGCCAATGAACACGGGATTGCGCCGTCCGATGGAAAGAAAGCGCTCGGCCACGCTTACCCCGCCCTGGCGGTTGTCGCTGCCGACCACGATATGGTTGTCGCCGCCTTGGGCGGCCGCGCCCCACACCACCATCGGCAGCCCGAGCTTGTCGTACAGGCGCACCGCATCCTGGCGCACGCCCTGGCCCAGCAGGATCAGCCCGTCGGCGGCCTGCACCGCGGCATCGGCCGCGCCCTGGCGGGTGGTCAGCAGCACGCTGTAGCCAGCCGACGTCAGCTCCTGGGAAATGCCGCCCAGCAGGGACAGCGGGTACGGGTCCCACATGGTGCGGCCCGATGACGGCTTCATCTCCACGATCACCGCCACCGTATGGCTGCGACGCAGGCGCAGATTGCGCGCGCTGACGTTCAACTTGTAACCATGCTTGCGCGCCAGCGCCTGCACCCGTTCGCGGGTGTCGGCATTGACCAGCGGGCTTTCGCTGAGCGCGCGTGACACAGTGATCTTGGAAACCCCGGCCAACTCGGCCAAGTCCGCCATGGTCAGGCTGGGGCGTTGCGCAAGGGGTTGTTTCTTCTTGGCGTGCGTCAAGAGGCGACCCTCGGATCGGAGTGCGGCGGCATCGGCCGGTAGAAACCTCGCAAGTGTGCCCGACAGCATCCTTTCGTCCAAATGCGACCACGTTTTGACCACGCCGAGCGCGGCAGAATGATGCGCCGCGACAATGATATCGATATCTTGATATCGATATCATCCCAACTTATGCTCGCCGCACAGAGGCCGCCGGCCCCATGAGAAGACCCAGCACATGCCAAGGGGAGAATGCGTGCACCGCCACGAAGCACCTGCCATAGCCATGGAACCGGCCTATCAGGTGACCGCCGATCCATGGCGGCTGGCGCACACGCATCGCCCGGCCGAAAGCGAGCAGGCCAAACTGGAAAGTTTGTTCGCGCTGGCCAACGGCACCTTGGGCGTGCGCGGCGGCCTGGAAGAGGGCCGCAGCCCCAGCCAGGGCAGCTTCCTCACTGGCGTGTGGGAACGCACGCCGATCGAATACCACGAACGCTTCCCCGGCTTCGCCCGCAGCACCGATACGCGCATTCCGGTTCCCGATGGCGTGCGCATCGGCGTGCGCCTGGGCGAGGCGCCGATCGATCTGGGCGAGGGCGAATGGCAAGCCTTCGAGCAGGCGCTGGACCTGCGTACCGGCTGCCTGGAAAGAAAGCTGCGCTGGCGCTCCCCCACGGGCGTCACCTTGCAGATCGACGCGGAACGGATTGTTCCCCTGCACACGCCCAACCTGCTGTGCATCCGTTACCGCGTCACCTCTATCGACTACAGCGGTCCGATCACCCTCGAATCGGCCCTGGTCGCCAACAATACCGCCGCCGAACAAGGCGACGATCCGCGCATCGGCACGCGCGTCAGCGGCGGACTGAGCATCACCGCATCCGATGCGGACCGCACCCTCGCCTCGATCTGCCAGCGCACGCAGAACAGCTCCATCCGCCTGGCCAGCGGTCAACGCCATCGCGCCGTGCGGCCGAACCTCGCCTTTGCCCGCGCCATCATCGAAGACGGCCAGGGCGTGCAGCAGCATTACGCCGCCGAGCTACAGCCGGGCGACAGCGTGGTGCTGGAAAAATTCGTCGCCTACGCCTGGAGCCGCCCGGAAGGCGGCGACACCGAGGCGTCCTTGCTCGACACCGTCGCCACCAGCCTGGAGCGCGCGCTGACCCTGGATTTCGACGCGCATCGGGCGGAGCAGGCGCGCGCCTGCGAAGCATTCTGGCAAGCGGCGGACCTGCAGATCGACGGCGACACGGCAGTCGAACAAGCATTGCGCTTCAACTTGTTCCACCTGCTGCAATCCACCGGCCGCGACGGCAGCGGCAGCGCGGCGGCCAAGGGGCTCACCGGCGAAGGCTACGAAGGCCACTACTTCTGGGACACCGAAGCCTTCGTGCTGCCTGTGCTGGCGCTCACCTCGCCCGAGCAGGCGCGCAGCATGCTGCAATACCGCGTCAACACATTGGACCGCGCCCGCAACCATGCGCGCGAGATGAACCACCCGGTCGGCGCGCTCTACGCCTGGCGCACGATCAGCGGCGACGAATGCTCGGCTTATTTTCCATCCGGTTCGGCGCAGTACCACATCAATGCGGCGATTGCGTTCGCGATCCGCCTGTATGTGGACGTGACCGGGGATATCGATTTCCTGGTTCGCGGCGGCGCGGAAATGCTGTTCGAGACCGCGCGCCTGTGGCACCAGGTCGGCTACTACAACGCGCGCCGCAATAATGCTTTCTGCATCTGCCAGGTGACCGGTCCCGACGAATACACCGCGCTGGTCGACAACAACTACTACACCAACCACATGGCGCAGCAGCACCTGCGCTACGCCGCCGACGTGGCCTCGCAACTGGGCCGCGAACGGCCGCACGATTACGCGCGGATCGCCGCGTCGATCGATCTGTCCGATCGCGAAATCGCCGCCTGGCTCGGCGCGGCGGATGCGATGTACCTGCCGGTCGACCCGGTGCTGGGCATCTTTCCGCAGGACGACGACTTCCTCAACAAGCCACGCCTGCCGATTGCGCATCCGGGCGAACATGGCCATCGCCCGCTGCTGCTGCAACTGCATCCGCTGACGATCTATCGCCATCAGGTATGCAAGCAGGCCGACGTGCTGCAAGCCTTCGTGCTGGCCGGCCATGCCATCGACAAAGACAGCAAGCGGCGCAACTTCGATTACTACGAAGCCGTCACCGTGCACGATTCCACGCTGTCGGCGTCGACCTTCAGCATCGTGGCCGCGGAGGTCGGTTACGCCAGGAAGGCCTACAACTACTTCCTCGACACCCTGCGCGTGGACATCGACAACTTGCACGGCAATACCTCGCACGGCGTGCACATGGCCGCGATGGCCGGCAGCTGGCTGTCGCTGGCGTGGGGCTTCGGCGGCCTGCGGCCGATCGATGGACGCCCGGCATTTGCACCGGTATTGCCCGCGGCGTGGAACGGCTATCGCTTTGGTATTCGCTGGCGCGACCATCACATCCGGGTTGAGGTCGACAAGGAGCGCGTGACCTACGCGCTTACCCAGGGCGCGCAACTGGAGATCCTGCATCGCGGGGCCACGCTGGCGCTGCGCGCCGGCCAGCCGGTCAGCGTGCCGCTGCACGCACTATCACAAGCGCTGAAGGGAGTGATCTTCGATCTCGACGGCGTGATCGCCGACACGGCCATCGTGCATCACGCGGCGTGGAAAAAACTTGCCGCCGAGATCGGCCTTCCTTTCGACGACAACGTCGGCGAGCGACTCAAGGGCGTCGATCGGCGCGGCTCGCTGGACATTCTGCTCGAGCATGCGCCGCATGCTTACTCCGAAGATGAGAAAGAAGCCCTCGCCGCGCGCAAGAACGATTATTACCGGCAACAGATCGAAAGCTTCGGGCCACAAAACCTGCTGCCCGGCGCGCGCGCCGCGGTGGAATCGGTGCGCCGCGCGGGCTTGAAGACGGCGCTGGCCTCGGCCAGCCGCAACGCACCACTTTTGCTGGAAAGGCTCGGTATCGCCGATTTGTTCGACTACGTGGTGGATGCCAACCACATCAGTCGCGCCAAACCCGATCCCGAAATTTTCCTGGCCGCCGCGCGCGGTCTCGGGCTGGCACCGGGTGAATGCCTCGGCGTGGAGGACGCCGCGGCAGGAATTGCCAGTATCCACTCTGCGGGAATGAGAGCGGTGGGAATCGGCCAGGCGCAAGCCCTGGCCGGAGCGGACCTGCTGCTGCCGGACGTCGCCGCGTTCGACATCAGCCGATTTACGACATAAGCGGCTAACAGGCGCGGTGACGCCGCGCCATCACATACGAATCGTTGGGGAGAACGTTTGATGAAGACCAAGCCATTAGCACGTGTAACGTTATCGGCGGCGATCGCGGCCACGCTCATGTCCGGCGCCGTGTATGCGCAGCAGGCGCCGAGCCCGGCGCCCGTCCCCGCCAATCCGCAAAACGCCGGCACGCAACCGCCGGCCAACGCTAATCCGCAGAGTTCTGCCGCGCAGCAGGCCAATGCCAAGAATGCAGCCACGTTGCAGCAAGTGGTCGTGACCGGTACCGCGACCCTCGGTGGCGTCAAGAAGATCGACGCAAGCTATTCGATCACCTCGCTCACCGCGGACCAGATCAAGGAAGCGAACCCCAAGAGCGCCGCCGACCTGCTGAAGGCGTCGCCCGGCGTGTTCCCGGAATCGTCCGGTGGCCAGACCGGCGCAAACATCGAAGTGGCCGGCTTCCCCGGTGGCGGCGATGCGCCGTATGTCAGCTTCCAGCTCAATGGTTCGCCGATCTTCGCGCAGTCCTCGCTGTCCTTCATGGACAACTCCTCGATGTTCCGGCTCGATGACACCATCGACCATGCGGAATTCGTGCAGGGCGGCCCGGCGGTGCTATACGGCAACGGGCAGCCGGGCCTGACCGCGAACTTCCTGCTCAAGGAAGGCACCGACGTGCCTTCGGGCGACATCGGCTTTACCTACGGCTCCGAAGGCATGGAGCGACTGGACGGCTTTCTGGGCTTCAAGGTGGCCGACGGCTGGTACGGCAGCATCGGCGGTTTCTGGCGCCGCTCCGACGGTGTGCGCAATCCGCAATTCCCGGCCGACAATGGCGGCCAGCTGACCGCCACACTGTCGCGCGACTGGGATAGCGGCTCGCTGATGTTCTACGCGCGCGCCCTGAAAGATCACAACCAGTTCGTTACCGATACGCCGATCCTCAACCCGGGCCGCGGCCAATACTCCGACTATCCCGGATTCAGCCCGCTGACCGGCACCTTCGGGAGCAAGGCCGATCAATACGAATTCATCCAGACCACGCCATGCGGCACCCCGGGTTGTACCCCGGGCGGTATTCCGGTGAACCTGGCCAAGGGGCGCGGTTCGGATATCCATGAATTCGGCGCCAACTTCGATTGGGATTTCGGCAATGGCCTGACCCTGTCGGACAAGCTGGGCTTCACCGGCGGCCAGATGAACACCATCTCGTTCTTCAGCACCGGCACCAATCCCGAATCGCTGGGCGACTATATTGCCGGCGCGGAAGCTGCCGACCCCACCATTGCGGGCCTGCCCGCCACCGCCACCTACACCAATGGGCAGACGGCCAGCATGAACCAGCAGGTCACCACGCAAGGCCTGTGGTACGTGCACAAGCGCATCGCCTCGATCAGCAATGAGTTCCACATCAGCAAAGAGCTGTTCGATGGCAATACGTTGACGTTCGGCAATTACACCGCCGTCTACAGCGACCACGACACCTGGTATCTCGGCAACGAAATGCTGCTGCAGGCTCAGAACAACCCCAACCCGATCGTGGTCGACCTCAGCAACGGCGACCAGCTGAGCAGTCCCCAAGGCTTCGTCACCGGCGCCACTTCCGGCGCGATCGGCGAACGCTGGAATGGCTTCAACACCGCGTTCTTCCTGACCGATACCTGGAAGCTCGACAACTGGTTGTTCGACGGCGGCGTGCGTGTCGAACAGCAGCGCGCCAACGGCGGCATCGCCAATACGGCGACCGGCGACCTGGATGACAACCCGGCTACGCTCTACAACAACAACTCGCCGTATTTCGCCCCGGGCTTGAGCTACATCCATTACCAGAAGACCGCGCCGTCCTGGACCATCGGCGCCAACTACGAATTCGACCCGAACATGAGCGCCTACGTGCGCATCAATGACGGCGTGCATTTCCCTGGCTTCGACGATCTGCGCGGCTTGCCGGACACACCGGTACAGAAGATCCACAACATGGAAGTCGGCTTCAAGTACCAGGCTGACTGGGTATTCCTCGACGTCAACGCCTATCGCCGCCTGTTCTACAACGTGCCGTACACCATCACCCTGACCACCGGACAGTATTCGTTCGACTACGGTTCGGCCACCAAGGGCATCAACTTCAACACCACGTTCAAGCCGATCGAACACGTGACGATTGCCTTCGGCGGCGATTACATGGATGGCCATTACACCCACAACCAGGCCTGCACGCCGTATACGACCATCGACAACATCCAGGCCTGCGCCAGCCTCGACGGCATGCAGTTGCAGCGCCAGCCGAAGTTCCAGGGGCGCGTCACCCCTGCCTACGACATGCCCACGAGCTGGGGCGACTTCAAGGTATGGCTGACGTATGAATACGTGGGCGACCGCTACGGCGACCTGATCGAACAACAGCCGCTGGGCCATTACTACGACCTCAGTTTCGGCGTGCGTGCCGACGTGGGACAACACTGGCAGTACAGCGTGCAAGGCACCAATCTCACCAACCAGATCGGCATCACCGAAGGCAACTCGCGCCTGTTCGGCTTTGCCAGCAGCAATGGCGTGATCCTGGCCCGCTCGATCGAAGGCCGCGAGGTGAACGGTCAAATCAAATACAACTTCTAAGCAACGCCCGGACCTCGGCATCGCAGCATGAATAACGTTCGGCGCGCTCTCCGCGAAACATCCAGGGAAGCGCGCCGAACGGCGATGCCAGTGCCGAACAATGTGTTAGCCGCCCTCCCCTCCCTGGGGCACCCATGGCCGGGGGCAAACTACCCGGCCATGGACTTTCCATACGAAGCAGGTTGTAAAGTGGACCGGACGGTCATGGTCTTTTTTCCAAGGACGCGCCCGTGCATGCACGGTTCGCCGATCCAAGGCGACGGTGACGATCATGTCCAGGCTCGTGCATTCACCAGCAAGCAGGTCGCCATGACATGAATCGATTCCGCATCATTGCCGCGCTGGCGTTGACGTACATGCTCTTCGCGATCCTGCTCAACAGCGTCGGCACGGTCATCCTGCAGTCGATCTACACCTTCGGCGTGGACAAGCCGCAGGCGAGCCTGCTGGAGTTGTTCAAGGATTTGCCGATTGCGATCACCTCTTTCCTGGTCGCGTCTTTTCTTCCCCTGCTCGGTTACCGGCGCGCGATGATGATCGCACTGGGCATGGTTGCCTGCGCCTGTGTGCTGATGCCGCTCTTCCCGGGCTTCCACACCACGGAATTGCTGTTCACCTGCGTCGGCATTTCGTTCGCGCTGGTCAAGGTGGCGGTGTATTCGTCGATCGGCCTGCTGACCGGCGATCGCAGCGAGCATGGACGGCTCACCAATACGGTCGAGGGTCTTTTCATGGTGGGCGTGCTGCTCGCCGGCTGGCTGTTCAGCGCGTTCGTCGATCGCTCGGCACCGGCCGATCCTGCGTGGCTCAATGTGTACTGGGTGCTTGCCCTGGTCTGCTTGCTGGTGATCGTGCTGCTCGCCGTGTCGCGCCTGGACGAATCGGCGGCACATTCCAGGGAAACCAGGACCATGCATGGCTCGCTGCTGGAGATGCTGCATCTGTTCCTGCGGCCGCTGGTGTATGTGTTCCTCGCTTCGGCATTTCTTTATGTGCTGATCGAGCAGAGCTTCAGCACCTGGCTGCCGACGTTCAACAACGAGATTCTCAAGCTGCCGAACGCCATGAGCATCCAGCTTGCGACCATCCTGGCCGGCGCCTCGGCCATCGGTCGCCTTGCGGCGGGCCAGCTGTTGCGGCGCATACGCTGGTACGTACTGCTGAATATCTGCGTCGTCGGCATGGGCTTGCTGGTCACGCTGACCCTGCCGCTGGCGCAGGGCGTGACCGCACGCGCCGACGCAGGCTGGCTGAATGCACCGGTCGCCGCGTACCTGATTCCGCTGATCGGCCTGCTGATGGCGCCGATCTATCCGGTCATCAATTCGGTGGCGCTCAGCTCGCTGCCCAAGCCTTCGCACGCGCCCATGACCGGCCTGATCGTGATCTTTTCCGCCCTGGGCGGCACGCTCGGCTCACGCATCACGGCGATGGTCTTTTCGCGCTTCGACGGCATCCATGCGTTCTATTTCTCGCTGCTGCCGATGCTGCTGATCCTGATCACGCTGTTTCTGTTCAAGCGCGAAACCGTGAAAGTCGCCGTCGAGCAAGGGGAATGAGAAGTGAGTAGAAGCTTGATCCGATTCATGCATCGATCATGGCCGCGTGCATGGCGACGCGCCTGGGTTGTCCTGCCGCTGCTCGCTCCCGGTTCGCCGCTGCTGGCCCAGGCCACCGATCCCGGCTTCGTGCTTACCGCGTCATCCGATCAGTTCGGCAGCTACTTTCCCGGCTACCTTGCGAACGGCTATTTCTCGACCATGACTTCGCCGCGCGGTACCGAACCGTCGCGGGCCTACATGGTCGCCTTCATGGATTACAGCAAGGATGACATTTCACGCCCGGCGGCGATCCCCGGCTGGAGCGAGATCGATTACAACCCAGGCGGCGGCTGGATCAACTCCACCCGGCTGGACAAGAAAATCTTCGCCGGCTATGCCCAGGCGCTGGATATGTACGACGGCACGCTCACCACGCGCTATCGCTTCGACTACGCCAACAAATCGACCGACGTAAAGGTCGTCACCTTCGTCAGCCAGGCCGACCATCATCTCGCCGCGACCCAGCTATCGATCACCCCGCACTTCGACGGCAGCGTGGAACTCACCTTTCCGATCCGCCTGTGGTCCGAACACCAGCCGCGCTTCCCGATCGGCAGCATGAGCGGCGACCAGATGATCGCGGCGGTGATCGCCAGCGGGCAGAACCTGGACAACAAGCCGATTCCCACGCCCGACCGCGCGCCGGTGTGGTATCCCGGCTACACGCAAGTGCTATCCAGCGACGGCGACACCCACGACTTGACGCTATGGCTCGATGGCCGCGCCAAACAGGGCCTGGAGATGGCCGAGGCGGCAGCGATCGAGCTGCCCAAGGGCCTGGCTATCGAGAACGTCAAGCTCGAGAAAACCGCCGAACTGTTGTCGCTGCATGTCATCGCCAAGGTCAGGAATGGAAATACCTATACCTTCAACAAGTATCTCGCCGCTTCCCGCCAGGATTGGGGCGGCGACGCCAACGCGGATGTCACGCTCGCCAAACAGGCGCGGCAGCGCGGCTTCGACAGCTTGCTGGCCCGGCACCAGGCTGCGTGGCATGAACTGTGGAAATCGGACATCGTGGTAGACGGCGATCCGCAAGTGCAGAAGGCGGTGCACTCCGATCTGTATTACCTGCTGTCCAACACCACGACAGGCACCGCGTGGCCGATGGGCGCCTGCGCGCTGACGCCGAACTACGCCGGCCATGCATTCTGGGACAGCGATTCATGGGTATTCCCGGCGCTGCTGCTGTTGCATCCGGAACGGGCCAAGCCCATCGTGATGTTCCGTCACCGCACCATGCAGCCCGCGCGCGAGCGCGCGATCCAGTATGGCGCCAAGGGCACGATGTATCCGTGGGAAGCCGATCCGCAGACCGGCGTGGACAACACGCCGCACTTTGCCTATGGCGTGTTCCGCGAGATCCACGTCAACGCCGACATCGCCATCGCGCAATGGCAGTATTACCTCGCCAGCGGCGACAAGGCCTGGTTGAAACAGTACGGCTGGCCGGTAATCCGCGAGATCGCCCAGTTCTGGAGCAGCCGCGTGACCTACGACAAGGCGCAGGATCGCTACGAGATCCTGCATGTCACCTCACCCGACGAAGCCTACGACGACGTACCGAACGACTCGTTCACCAACGCCGCCGCGCGCAAGGCCTTGCAGATTGCCATCGAGGCTGCCAGGCAGGTTGGCGAACCGGCCGATCCGCAATGGGCGGCGATCGCGGCGAAGATGTACATCCCGTTCCTGGCCCAGGATCAGCGCCATCTCGATTTCGACGCTTCGGTACCGCACGACAAGATCACCTGGATGGGCTCCTCGCTGGTGTGGCTGATGTATCCCAACCTCGACCTTCCCATGTCGGACACGGTGCGGCGCAACGACTTCGACTTCCAGTTGCACGAACTGAAAGTGCATGGCGACGATCCCAACGAAATGATGATGGTGATGCTGGCCGTCGGCGCCTCCGAGCTGGGCGACGCGAAGAGCGCCGGCGACTGGATCCAGCGCAACCTGACCGGCTTTCTCAAGCCGCCGTTCAATGTGCGCACCGAGACCGTCGCCAATAACGCGGGCTACATCCTCGCCACCTCGGCCGGCTTCCTGCAAAGCATGCTGTATGGCCTGACCGGCCTGCGCATCGACGACAAGGGGCTGGACGCCGCCTATGCGCCGGTGCTGCCGCCAACGTGGAAATCGCTCACGCTCAAGCGCGTGAGCTTTCGCGGCCACCAGTACGATGTGACGGTCGAGCGTGACGCAAGCGGCAAGACCACCTTGGTACGGCGACCGCTGTGACAGGTGGACGCCATCGCCGCTTTCGGTCGCGCCGCACGCGGCGTCATCAGGCACGCTGCTACTTTCGTCCGATCGATAGCTGCATACGCGCATGAGCGATTCGACGCCCACTTTCCCGGCTACGCTGCTCGACGCGATGCGGCAGGTCGGCACGCTGCTGCAAGCCGGCGACCTGCGCCGCGCGCAGGATCGGCTTGAGTCGATCGTCGAGCACCATCCGGACTACGCCGAAGCATGGCGCCTGCTCGGCGGCGTCCGCCAGGCCTTCGGCGACCACGAAAGCGCGGAGGCATTCCTGCGCAAGGCCATGGCGATCGATCCCGGCTGGGCGCCGACCTTCGCAACCTTGGGCGAACTGCTGCTCAACAGCGGCCGGCATGACGAAGCCGAGTCGCTCTTGCGCCGCGCCGCGCAGCGCCTGCCGCAAGCCGCCTTGTTGCTTGCACGCCATTGCAATGCCCAGCAGCGTCCGGCCGAAGCGCTCGCACTGGTCGCGCCGTTATGTGCGTCCGGCCAGGCCGATGCCGAATGGGTCACCCAACATGTCACGGCGCTGGCCGCGCTGGGACGCCAGCACGAAGCGCTCGCGTTCTATCGTCGAGCGGCTGACGCTGCGCCCGACAGTCCGGCTGCGGCGCACGCGCTGGCGATCGCGCTCGGCGCTGCCGCCCTGCATGCCGAAGCCGAACACGCAAGCAGTCACGCGCTGGCGCGCGGACACACCACCGCCGCCGTCTACTTCACCCATGCGAGCAACCTGGTCGCACTCGGCGATTTCGATCGCGCCGAAACGGCCCTGCGCGATTGCCTGCAACGCGAACCACGCCACATCGAGGCGCACAATCATCTCGCCCGGCTGGTATGGATGCGCACCGGCGATCATGCGCAAGCCATCGCGACGCTCGATCAGGCCTTGCAGGCATTCCCCGGCGATGACGCACTGCTTGCCGCGAAAGCCGCCGTGCTGCAAGGCGCGGGCGATGCGCGTGGCGCCTATGCAAGCCTGTCCGCGCAGGCTGCGCGCGCACAGGCCACGCCCGCCTTGCTGGTGCGCGCCGGACTGGCCGCGCTGGAATTCGATCCGGACACGGCGCGGGCATTGGCCGAACGGGCGCTGCGCCTGTCGCCATCCGCCACGGCTGCGCGAAATCTGCTGGCCGCCGCCTTGCTCGGGGTCGGCGATGCGCGCGGAGCGTTACTGCATGTCGAGGCCTTGCGCGTCAACGCGCCCGACGATCAATACCTGATCGCACTCCAGACCACCGCCTGGCGCCTGCTTGGCGACGCGCGCTATGACCTGTTCTGCGATTACCCACAGCTGGTGCGGCAATACCTGCTGCAAACACCATCGGCGTGGCCGGACCTCGCCAGTTTCCTGGCCGAACTGAAAGACCGCCTCGAACGCCTGCATCCGCCGGATGGACATCCGCTGCTATTCCAATCGCTGCGCCACGGCACGGAAACTACCGAAGACCTGACCCGTCATGCCGATCCGCTGATCCGCGCGCTGTTCGAGGCATTCGATGCGCCGATCCGCGACTATCTCGCATACCTCGGCCATGGCGACGATCCGCTGCGGCGCCGCAATCGCAGCAGCTATCGTTTCAACGGCAGCTGGTCGGTGCGGCTGCGCCGCGCGGGTTATCACACCAGCCACGTGCATCCGCGTGGCTGGATTTCCTCGGCCTGCTACGTGGACCTGCCCGACGGCATGGGCGATGCGTCCACGCCAGACGGCTGCCTTGCGTTCGGCGTACCCAGCGTGATGACGGTTCCTGCCTTGCAGGCCGAGCATGTAGTGCGGCCCGAAGCAGGCAGGCTGGTGTTGTTTCCATCTTATTTCTGGCACGGCACCGTGCCGTTCCACAGCGACCGGGCCCGGCTTACGGTCGCGTTCGACGTGATCCCGGGAGCATTGACATGAAGAGGTCGCGGTACATGCTGCTATCGCTGGCATGGCTGGCCGGCCGGGTATGTGCCGCGACCGATCCCAGCTTCCAGCTCACCGCGACCTGGAAGGATCTGGATGCGTATTTTCCCGGCCAATTGGGCAACGGCTATATCTCGACCCTGACCGCACCGCGCGGCACCGAAGGCAATCTGGCCTACATGGTCGCCTTCATGGATTACGCCAAGGGCGACGTCTCGCGTCCCGCCGCGATCCCGGGCTGGACCGGCATCGACTACAGCACCGGCCCGTCGCACGCCGGACAGTTCTGGCTCAACCAGGTCGATCTCAACGCTGCGCACTTCCAGGATTACCACCAGACCCTGGACATGCACGACGGCGTACTCACCACCAGTTATCGCTACATCGACGGACGCAAGAGCACCGCGATCAAGGTCGCCACGCTGGTAAGCCAGGCTTCACCGCACCTGGCGGCTACCCAGTTGTCGATGACGCCGGATTTTGATGGCGAAGTGGAACTGTCCTTCGCCTTCGATCTGTGGGCGCCGCACCAGCCGCGCTTTGCGCTCGCGCAACTGGACGGCGCGCAAATGCAAGAAGCCGTGGCCGCCAACAACCTGAAGCTGCAACCGATCCCGCCGGCCACGCCCGACCGCGCGCCGCTCTGGTATCACGGCGATACGCACGTGCTGGAAAGCGACGGCGATACCAGGTCCTTGACGCTATGGCTCAACGGCCATGCCGAGCAGGGCGCGCGCATGGCGGCAGCCGCGGCCGTGTCGCTGCCGCAAGGCATGCACGCGGAGTCGGTGCGGCTCCAGCGCGATGCGTATCGCCTTGCGCTGGATATTCGCATCGATGTACGCAAAGGCCATACGTACACATTCACCAAATATGTCGCCATCTCCCGCGATCACTGGGGCGGCGATGCGCAGCAGGACCTGGCGCTGGCCACGGCCGCACGCGCCGGCGGCTACGACAGCCTGCTCGCGAACCAGCAGGCCGCATGGCATGCGCTGTGGCAATCGGACATCGTGATCGAGGGCGATCCCAAGGCGCAGCAGATCGTGCATTCGGACCTGTATTACCTGCTCTCGAACGTTACGCCCGATACCGCCTGGCCAATCGGCGCCTGCGGCATGACGCCCGGCTACACCGGGCACATTTTCTGGGACAGCGATTCGTGGGTGTTCCCCGCCTTGCTCTTGCTGCATCCGGAGCGCGCGAAATCGCTGGTGACGTTCCGCGCCGCCACCCTGGCGCAGGCGGAACAGCGTGCGCGTGCGCGCGGCCTGCGCGGCGCGATGTATCCATGGGAGGCTGATCCGGATAACGGCAGCTCGCAAACACCGCACTTCGCCCAGTTGCTGGACGAACACGAGATCCACGTCAACGCCGATATCGCCATCGCGCAATGGCAGTACTACCTGGCCACCCGTGATCGCGACTGGCTGGTCCAGCATGGCTGGCCGGTGATCCGCGCCGTGGCCGATTTCTGGGCCAGCCGCGCCACCTACGTGGCGGCCACGCAACGCTATGAGATCGAGCACGTTACCTCGGTGGACGAAGACTACAGCGACGTGCCGAACGACACATTCACCAACGCCTTGGCGCGCAAGGCGCTGGAGATTGCCGCGCAAGCCGCCGCGGTCGTGGGCGAACCGCCCGATCCGCACTGGGAGACGGTAGCGAAAGGGCTGTACCTGCCTTTCTCCGCGCAGCAAGCGCGTTACCTCGATTTCGATCCATCGGTCGCGCATGACATCGATTCGTGGAGCGGCAGTTCGCTGCCCATGCTGTCCTTGCCATCGCTGGACCTGCCGATGCCGCCCGACGTTCGCCGCCACGACTACGCCTACGCCATGGAGCCGATCGAACACTTGCATCGCGATCCCAACAGCATGGGTATCGCGCCGCTGTCGATCGCCGCATCGACCGCCGGCGACAGCACCGCCGCCGACGCATGGTTCGAACGCAACATCACCGCGCATGTGCTCAAGCCACCCTTCAACGTGCGCACCGAAACGGCCAGCAACAATACCGGTTATTTCCTGACCGCCAGCGGCGGCCTGCTGCAGAACATCCTGTACGGCTTCACAGGCCTGCGCATTGCGCAGCAAGGGCTGGTGCAAGCCTACCGGCCGATGCTGCCGGCGCACTGGACCGGATTGACGCTCAAGCACATCGCTTTTGGTGGCGAACACTACGACATCGAACTGAAGCGCGGCGCGAATGGAGACGTCACGCTGACGCGCACAGCGCTTTGAAAGTTGAACCACGCGACCGGCGCCCGCCATGGTCGCCGTTTGCATCGAACGGGGAATGGGCATGACGACCACACATCGCTTTACTCGGAACCACGCCAAGGGATCGCGCCTTGCCATGCGCGCCGGATGCCTGGCCTTGCTGTTATCGGCCGCCCTCGTCGCCACCGCCGCGACGACGCAACCGGATCCAGCCAAAACCCGCGCCTATATCGACCAAGCCTGGAACACCTTGACGCGCTCCATGGACGATTGCGCGTCGCTGCGCGATCCGAAGATCAAGGCACGCCCGGTGCTGTACGTGCCCACCCCGTTCACCACGCCGCCGGAACTGGCACAGGCGGAAAAGCGCTGCAATATCGATGTGCATGCGCTGCCACGGACCATCGACCAGCTCGGCGACGTCGATGCGACCAAGCTGCCGGTGCAGGGACTGCTTTACCTGCCGCATCCTTATGTCGTGCCGGGCGGCTTCTTCAACGAAATGTACGGCTGGGACAGCTACTTCATCGTACTGGGCCTGGTAGCCGATCATCGGACCGAGCTGGCCCGCGACATGGTCGACAACGCCCTGTTCGAAGTGCAGCACTACGGTGGCGTGCTGAACGCGAACCGCACCTATTACCTCAGTCGTTCGCAACCGCCGTTCCTGACCGCGATGATGGTGGCGGTGCTGAACGATCCGGCCAGCTTCCACAGCGCCGCCGAAAAACGGGCATGGCTCGAACAGGCGTATCCATTGGCGGTGCGCAACCATGACATCTGGACCCGGCCGGAGCATCGTGCCGGCGACACCGGCCTGGCGCATTACCAGGACCTGGGCAATGGCCCGGTGCTGGAGGCGCTGGACAGCACCTACTATCGCGGCGTGATCAAGTGGCTGATCGCGCATCCGGCGGAAAACCCGGGCTATCTGGTCAAAGCCGCCGAACACCCGGACGCCGCCGAAAGCGCGCGCCTGCGCACGGAGAGCTGCGACCTGGCCGCTTCCCGCGTCTGCGCCGGCAACTGGCTGGGTGGCTACCGGCTGACCGCCGACTACTACCATGGCGATCGGGCCATGCGCGAGTCGGGATTCGATATCAATTTCCATTTTGGTCCGTTCGCCGGTTCCACCCATCACTACGCGGCGGTCGGCCTGAACAGCCTGCTTTATCGCTACGAACGCGACCTGCACGATTTCGCCATGCAACTGGGCAAGAGCGCCGATGCCGAGCGCTGGGCGCAGGCCGCGTCGGCACGCAAGGCCGCCATGGACAAATACCTGTGGCGGCCAGAGCTTGGCATGTACCGGGATTACGACTTCATCGCGGGCAAGCCTATTGCCACGCCCTATCTCACCACGTTCTATCCGCTATGGGCCGGCGCGGCGTCCCCGCAACAGGCGGCGGCGGTGCGCGGCAAGCTCTCCCTGTTCGAATTGCCCGGCGGCCTGACCATGGACGATCGCCCCAGCGGCGCGCAATGGGACAGCCCCTACGGCTGGGCGCCGACCAACTGGCTGGCTGTCTCCGGCCTGGATAGCTACGGCTTCCATGACGATGCCCGGCGCATCGCCGCCAAGTTCGATGCCACGATCGACCGCAGCTTCGCCGCTGACGGCACCATCCGCGAGAAATACAACATGGCGCTGGGCAACGCCGACGTGAACATCAGCGCGGGCTACACCGCGAACGTAATCGGCTTTGGCTGGACCAACGGGGTATACCTGATGTTGCGCGAGATAGCGGGCGACAACGCCGGGAAGCCGGCCCGTTCTGGCAAGTCGCCGGCGAGTACGCCGTAACGGCCAGATCCCCACACCTCGTGCATCCTGCCACCGGCTGAACGATGCGCGAGGCACGAAGCTTGTCATCGTTGACCGATTCGAGGAATTCCATCATGCGCACACTACGTTTTTCGTTGGCCGCATCGGCGGCCATGCTCTTCGCCGGCGTCGTAAGCCCAAGCGCTTGCGCCCAGGCGAGCGCTCCCGCTTTCCACGCCGATGGCAGCGTTACCTCGCCCGCCATCACCATTCCCTATTCCGCCTACGCCTCGCCCCAAGCGCGCGCGTTCTTTCCCAAGATGCTCGCCGCCGGCAGCAAGGCGCCGCCGATCACCGCCCCGATCGCGCAAAGCCGCGCGTTCTACGACCGCATGAACAGCGATCGCGCCGCGCGCATGGAAAAGATGTATCCGGTAAACATCCACAGCGAAACCATCGCCGGCGTCGGCACCGACGTGGTGCTGCCCGCGCAAGGCGTATCGACGGAAAACCGCAACCGGGTACTGGTCAACCTGCACGGCGGCGCGTTTCTGTGGGGCGCGCACAGCGGCGGGCTGGTGGAAGCGATTCCGATCGCCAGCCTCGGCCGCATCAAGGTGATCACGGTCGATTACCGGCAAGGCCCCGAGCACACGTTCCCCGCCGCCAGCGATGACGTGGAGGCGGTCTACCGCGCACTGCTCAAGCATTACAAGCCAAACCAGATCGGCATCTACGGCTGTTCCGCCGGCGGCGTGCTCACCGCCGAGGCGACGGCCCGCTTCATCAGCGACAAGCTGCCGGTGCCGGGCGCCATCGGCACCTTCTGCGGCTCGCTGCTCGACATCGACGGCGACTCGTCCTACGTCGCCCCGCTGTTGAACGGCGCGGGCGTGCCCGCGCATCAGCTGAAGCTGATGGACCTGCCGTATTTCCATGGCGTCAATCCGCGCGATCCGCTGGTGCAGCCGGGCCTGTCGCCGGCGCTGCTGGCCAAGTACCCGCCCACGCTGTTGATCACCGGCACGCGCGACATGACCATGAGCTCGGTGCTGTACAGCCAGCAGCTGCTCGACCAGGCCGGCGTGCCGACCGAGCTACACGTATGGGAAGGCATGTGGCATTCGTTCTTCTCGGACCCCGAATTGCCCGAATCACAGCAGGCCTACCGCGTGATCGCGACATTTTTCCTACATCACCTAGGCCACTGACGCCACATGTACACACCACGCTTTGCCACTTGCAGGTATGGCGAGTATCCTGAACGACAACCCCCTCCCGCCTCCGAATCATGAGCCAACAGACCGTCCTGGTCATCGACGACGAACGCGACATTCGCGAACTGCTGACTATCACGCTGGGCCGCATGGACCTGAAAGTCGATGCGGTCGGCACGGTCGCCGAAGCGCGCCATGCACTCGGCGAACGCAGCTACGACCTGTGCTTTACCGACATGCGCCTGCCCGACGGCAGCGGCCAGGAGATCATCGAGCTGATTGCGGCCGAGCATGATGAAACGCCGGTGGCGATGATTACCGCCTACGGCAACGTCGACGCCGCCGTCACGGCGCTGAAAGCCGGCGCCTTCGATTTCGTGTCCAAGCCGGTCGACATCCAGATGTTGCGCCGGCTGGTACGCACCGCGCTGAAGCTGGCCGAGGAAAAGCGCACGGGCGCAGCGCCCGGCATCACCGCTACCCGTTCCAGCGATCGGCTGATCGGCGACTCCGCCACCATGCAGCAGGTGCGCGGCACCATCGCCAAGCTCGCGCGCAACCAGGCACCGGTCTATATCGCCGGCGAATCGGGCGTGGGCAAGGAGCTGGTGGCGCGGCTGATCCACGAACAGGGTCCGCGCGCGAGCGGTCCGTTCGTGCCGGTGAATTGCGGCGCGATTCCCTCCGAGCTGATGGAAAGCGAGTTCTTCGGCCATCGCAAAGGCAGCTTCACCGGCGCGGTCGCCGACAAGGAAGGCCTGTTCCAGGCCGCTCACGGCGGCACGTTGTTCCTGGACGAAGTGGCCGAACTGCCGCTGCACATGCAAGTGAAGCTGCTGCGCGCGATCCAGGAAAAAGCGGTGCGTCCGATCGGCGCACGCGAGGAAATCGCGGTGGATGTGCGCATCCTCTCGGCCACCCACAAGAATCTCGCTTCGCTGGTCGAGCAGGGCCAGTTCCGCCAGGACCTGTTCTATCGCATCAACGTGATCGAATTGCGCGTACCGCCCTTGCGCGAACGCCGCGGCGACGTGCCGCTGCTGGCCGATTTCGTGCTGCGCCAGCTGGCGACGAAAAGTGGCGGCAATGCTCCCGTGCGGTTGCTGCCCGAAGCGCGCCAGGCGCTGGAAGACTACGATTTTCCAGGCAACGTGCGCGAGCTGGAGAACATCCTCGAACGCGCCGTGGCGATGTGCGATGGCGATCGTATCGACGCCAGCGACCTGATGCTGCCGCAGCGCCCCTCGCGCCACGGCACGGCCGACATGGGCACCGCCCTGGGCCATCACGCGCCGCCCGGCTTCGCGCCTGCGCCGGCACCCGCCACGGCGACGGCCGCGAATACGCCCTCCAGCGAACTGCCGCTGGACGACTACATCAGCAACCTCGAACGCACCGCGATCATGAAGGCGCTGGAAGAGTCCCGCTACAACAAGACGGCCGCGGCACGGAAGCTCGGCATCACGTTCCGGGCCTTGCGCTACAAGTTGAAGAAGCTGGGGATCGATTGATCCGATCGGTTTGGATGGCATGTGGCGGGGAGCGAATCGCGGTACTTTTTCCAGATATTCCTCGCGCTCCCGCGCCGCATCCGACGCAGGCCCTCCGCAGGAGACAAAAGGAAATCAGCGGGCGACCGCACAACGCTGGACTAACCGTTTTGCAGACTGTCCCTTCGCGAAATAGCGGTTCGTCCAGGCTGAACGCTCTGGCAGAGGGCCGAGCAGGCACGGACTTCACTTAATTTTCTTTCCCGCCCCTCAAAGGCTGCAATGCTTTCAGCTTGCGTTTGTATTCTTCGGTAATGCGCCTTGCGTCTTCACCGCTGGAAATCACGGTAGGCGTGATCAGCACGATCAGCTCAGTGCGGTCGTGTTTGCGCTCGACGTTACCGAACAACTGACTCAGCAACGGGATATCTCCCAGCAACGGTACCTTGGCGCGTCCTTCCGAATCGTCCTGCTGGATGAGGCCGCCAAGCAGTACTGTCTGGCCGCTGCGCACGATGGCATGGGTGGTGATCTGGCGTTCCTGGATAGTGGGGTTGCCCACGGCATCGGCGCTGGCCGTGGTATCGACATTGCTCACTTGCTGCCCTACCGTAAGATAAACCAATCCCCCCGGATTGATGCGTGGCGTGACATCCAGAATCACGCCGGTATCCTCGTATTGCACATTGCCCACCGTGGCGTCGGCATTGCCGTTGGTATCGAGGTAGTTTTGCGTGATCGGAATGCGGCTGCCTACCTGCACGTGCGCCGATTCTTTGTTTGCAACGATCACCGAAGGCGCCGATAACACCTTGGTAGTGCCGCTGCTTTCCATCGCATGCAGCGCCACCCGCATAGAGTTATTGACGAAGGAATAGAAGAACGTGTCGTTGGCGCTGTAAGCGCTGCCGCCACGTCCAAGTGCCACCTGACGGGGATGGATGGATTTATCCGCAGCATCGGAAGCCCCTGCCAGACCTTGCAGGTACCATTGCACACCAAACTGAAACTCACCGGTCAACTTGACCTCAAGTACGCGCATTTCCACCTGCACCTGCAACGGCAACATATCCAGGCGCTCGATGACAGGCAGCATTTCGGCCCATTGCTCGGCTGCCGCACGCACCAGCAATTGGTTGCCCGTGTCAGTGGCCGTGACACGTATGCCGTTGTCTAAGGTCTGTGAGGGACCACCCCGTTTGGAGGCGCTTTTCAATGTTGCGGCGGCCGCCGGGCGGGAGGCGTCGATGGCGCCAAAACCTGCCGCGTTGCTACCCAGACCAGGAGGTGCCGCACTGAAGCCGCCCGCCGCCGTGATCGTGGATGGCGTCAGCCCAGGTGCCACGCTGGCGGGAGCTTGCGCCGCGTAACCAGATCCTCCCGAGCCGTAGATATCGTTGAGATATCCGGCCAAATCGCTGGCATCGATATTGCGTGCGTCATAGACGTAAAGCTGCGGCTGATGACTCCGGCCACGATCGAGGCGCTCCACCCAGCGCCCCACTTCTTCCAAATAGGCCGGCTGCCCGCTGATGGCGATCAATGTATTGGTCTGCTCCATCGGAATAAAGCGGACCATGCCGGCAACCGGCGTGCCCGAGTTAGCGCCGAACAGCTTGTCCAGTTCCGCCTGCACGCCGCTCGCATCGGTGTGCTGGAGGTTGAATAGCGCCACTGACATGCCTTTCAACCAGTTCACATCGAACGCTTCGATGGCACGCTGATAGTTCTCCAGATCCTCGCTGTTGCCAGCAAGCGTGAGCACGTTGCGTTGGTCATCCGCCTGTAGGATCGCATTGGGCTTGGCAAAAGGCGTCAACAGCTTCTGCATCTCGCTGGCGGCGATATAGTGCAGTGGATACAGCCGCGCCTGCCATCCCTCTAGCGGTGCAGGAGTACCGACGCGCGGCACCACGTTTCCCGCCAGCGCCTGCTTGGCCGGCAACACGATATAGCCAGTACCTTGACGCACCAGTGCGTTATCGGTCCATGCAAGCAACATCTGTAGAATCGGCAGCGCCTGGCTGCGGTCGACCGGCTCGGCGGTGGAAAACGTCACCCGCCCCTGCACGCCCGGCGCCAGGGTATAAGGCTGTTTAAGCAAATCGCCCAGGATGACGCCTACGGCAGCCTGGATCGGCTGATCCTCGAAATCGAAGTTGACGCGCTCACCGCCGCTGGGCGATGGGCGCGGCCTGGGCAACGCTATCGGTCGAACAAACTCACCGGTACCCACGTTGAGCCCCATCTGAGAGCCCCGATCATGAGCGCTATATGTCTCGGAAGTAGTGATGGGCAAGGACGCGGGCACCGGCTTGTCGACACCGTTGAATGCTTCCTGCAGCATGGCGTCATTCCGCGCGGGGTTTTTTGCGCAGGCGGAGATCAGTAACACTCCCAGCAGAAACATTCCTAGCAAAAAGGGACGGCACTGCATCTGTGGCATCGTCAAGGGCTCCCTGTCGAAGTTGGTGAGGCTTGCCGCCGCCGCATGACAATCTTTTTCAATGCATCCATCCGTGCCCGGCGAATGGCAACATCATCTACGGGTGCTGCCACGGACTCGAGTGCGGGTTCCCGGGAGGAAGCGGTTGTCAACATCGGCGCTGACTGTGGTGCGGCTGCGATGACCGTTGAGGATGTGCCCTCTGGTCTATCCATGGTCCCCGGGGCGAATTTGCCTTTTGGTTTCGGAAAAACGAGCTCTGCGCGGTCGGCCCCGCGTGCAAACACCACACGATGCGATTCGAGCGACAACAGCCGCCATCCCTGGTACATTCCATCAAGCGGAATGCGTAAGGGCTTGCCGGAACTATCCTGCAGCAGGGCAACATGCAACGACGGCGTCCGCACCAAACCTGTCAATGTGAGCCCTTCCAACGTCACGGCCGGCTGGCCTAACACCACCATCGCGGCCTGCTTGCGTGATGGCTCGAACAAGATGTGCTGCCAGATATCCTGCATAGAAGCCAGTGGCCGCGTAACCGGGCCCGGCTCATGAATCAAATGGATCGGGACGGATCGTATCGGCAACGCAGGTTTCCACCGCACATCGCGACCGACACCGCCGACCAATGCCAATAGCACAAACACCAACACCGCACACAACAATACAAGTACAGGCGTCAGTCGGCGCTGGATAACAGCTTTCACGTCATTAACCTGTCAGCGCATAACGCATGGCGATTCAGTCTTAGTCGCCCTATTCTTTTTGAATTCCGGCCTGTTGTATGTAGGCGAGATCTAGAAAATCCTGCCATCCAAGTCAGTGGCGACCATGGTCAGTGTCTGTGTTTCGTAAATCAGTGTTACCAATCGCCGCATAACACGCTAATGGCTTCACGCAAGCGAAGCCGATCACTATGAATATGAATTCGAATCGTGCCACTGGCTAGGGATGCTCTGATCCATGCTACGCAGGCGGCATGATGACCAGAAGGCTCGCAGAGTGTGTTGTGCGGCGCCGGGAAGACTGGCCGTCTTGCCAAGCCGCGCGGCGCACTCTGCGTGCCTTCTGGTCATCACCCCATCGCTTTAAATTCAACATGT
>NZ_JADIKJ010000018.1:0-106049 GCF_044904675.1 Dyella jejuensis
GACCGCAACACGCGCAGCCGCCAAGTTTTCTACGGTTTGTCGGTGGGTAAATTCATCAGCCCGAACGTTTCGGTTGAACTGTTCGTGGACCGCACCAAGCGCGATGCCGATTCGGCGGTGTTCGGCCAGGGCAACAAGTGGTCGAACAACAACTACGGCGTGTCGGCGCGCTACTTCTTCGGTGATGCGAACGCATGGCGTCCGTACCTGATGGGCGGCGTGATGGGCAGCTACCACCACAACCCGTTCGATCAGGGCTGGGCGCCGGCCGCGCAGGCTGGCGTGGGTATCTCCAAGTCGATCACGGATAGCGCGGACTTCCGCGTGGAAGCGGCTTACCGCTACGACTGGGACGACAAGACCCAGCCGGCGCGCAACGGTTACGGTGACTGGTACCTGGGCTTCAGCCTGGTGGCAAAGATCGGCGCCGTGCCGGCCGCTGCTGCTCCGGCCGCTCCGCCGCCGCCGCCGGCGCAGCCGGACTGCTCCAAGCAGTTCCGCAACGGCGTGAACCTGTGCGACAACAAGTGCCCGGACCTGCCGGAAGGCACGATCGTGGGCCCGGATGGCTGCCCGCAGAAGGTGGTGATCGACCTGAAGGGCGTGAACTTCAAGTTCGACCGTCCGAAGAAGGGCGAGACGAACATCGAGCCGGCACTGGCGGTGCCGAGCAGCGATTCGCTGGCGATCCTGGACCAGGCAGTGGATACGCTCAAGCGCTATCCGCAGGTGCACGTGACGGTGGCCGGTTACACCGACAGCGTGGGTACGCCGCAGTACAACCAGGGACTGTCGGAGCGTCGCGCGAAGATCGTGTACGACTACCTGACGTCACACGGGATCGACGCGAGCCGCCTGGAGGGGCCGATCGGCCACGGCGAGAACGACCCGATCGACAGCAACAAGACGGCCTCCGGCCGTGCCCGCAACCGTCGCACGGAACTGCAGGTCCAGCAGTAATCGGACCGCAAGCTGTACGGAAAGCCCGGCGCATGCCGGGCTTTTCATTTGGCTAACGGTTAGGCTTGCCAACCTCATGACCCCATCCCGAACCAGGCCCTTTGCTTCCGCGCCAACCAGTCCCAGGTTTGGCCTGGCCCGCGTACTCAGCAAAATGGGCGTGTGCTCTCGCAGCCAGGCCGAAAAAGCGGTACGCGAGGGCAGGGTCACCGTCGACGGCCGCGTGGTGCTGGACCCAGAACGGCCAACCGATCCCGAGCGTCAGCGCATCGGCCTAGACGGTGCAGCCGTTGCCGCCGGCAAACGGGTGTACCTGGCGCTCAACAAGCCACGCGGCACCGTGGTCAGTGCCGCGGATGAGCGCGGTCGCGACACAATCTATGCGTTGCTGGCTAAAGCGGGCTTGCCATGGCTCGGTCCGGTTGGACGCCTCGACAAGGCCAGCGAAGGGTTGTTGCTGCTCAGTAATGACAGTATCTGGGCTGCGCGGCTCACCGATCCGCGCTATCACGTGGACAAGACTTACCACGTGCAGATCGACAGCATCCCAAGCCAGGCTGCGCTGGAGCAGATGATCGTGGGCATCAACGCGCAAGGCGAGCATCTGGCGATGAAGCGGGTTTCGGTGCTGCGCACTGGCGAGAAAAACGCCTGGCTGGAAGTCGTGCTTGACGAAGGCCGTAACCGCCATATCCGGCGCTTGCTGGAAGCGCAGGGCATCGGCGTCTTGCGCCTGATCCGCATCGCCATCGGCAGCTTTGCCCTTGGCGATCTAGCCAAGGGGCAATGGCGGCATCTGAGCGCAGAAGAAGTCGCCTCCCTGCAAAACCATTGAAGAGCCGCCGCTTGTCATGGCGCTACCGAAAAAAGACGACGTCACGGCGCGCCTGCCTGCGCTGAGCGAGGAAATATATTAAATAACGCTGCCGTGGCCCCCTGCACAAAGAGAGGGCCACCTCACCGTCATGCGCCAATGATCCCGAGCGAACGCCCTGCCTTGGTAAATGCCGCAATCGCCTGGTCCAGATGCGCCCTGGTGTGCGCCGCGCTCATCTGGGTACGAATGCGAGCCTGCCCTTGCGGCACCACCGGATAAAAGAACCCTGTGACGTAGATGCCTTCTTCCAGCAACGCCGCTGCCATCGCTTGCGCCTTCTTCGCGTCGTACACCATCACCGGCACGATCGGATGTACGCCGGGCCTGATATCGAAGCCGGCCTTGGTCATCTGTTCGCGAAAATAGCGGGTATTTTCCTGCACGCGCTGGCGCAGGTCGCCGGCTGAGCCGAGCATGTCGAACACTTTGATCGCTGCGGCCACCACGTGCGGCGGCAGCGAGTTGGAGAACAGGTAAGGACGCGAGCGCTGGCGCAGCATCTCGATAACTTCCGCGTGGCCGGTCGTGAAACCTCCCAATGCGCCGCCCAGCGCTTTGCCTAGCGTGCCGGTGAAGATATCGATCTTGTCCATCACGCCGTGCACTTCCGCCGAGCCGCGGCCGTGGGGACCGAGGAAGCCGGTGCAATGGCATTCATCGATATGCACCAGTGCGTTGTACTTGGCCGCCAGCGTGGTGATTTGGTCCAGCGGCGCGATAAAGCCGTCCATCGAAAAAGCGCCGTCGCTGGTAATCAGCTTGGTGCGTGCGCCGGCGGCATCGGCGGCTTTCAATTGTGCTTCCAGGTCGGCCATGTCGCAGTTGGCGTAGCGAAAGCGCTTGGCTTTGCACAAGCGGATGCCATCGATGATCGACGCATGGTTCAACGCATCGGAGATGACCGCGTCTTCCTCGCCCAGTAATGGCTCGTACAGGCCGCCGTTTGCATCGAAGCAGGCGGCATACAGAATGGTGTCTTCGGTGCCGAAGAACTCGGCGATTTTCTTTTCCAACTGCTTATGCAGGTCCTGGGTGCCGCAGATGAAGCGCACCGAGGCCATGCCAAAACCATGCGTGTCGAGCGCCTGCTTGGCCGCCTGGATCACCTCGGGATGATCGGCCAGCCCAAGATAATTGTTGGCGCAGAAATTCAGTACCTTGCGCCCGCCTTCCAGTTCGATTTCGGCCGATTGTGGCGAGGTGATGATGCGCTCGGCCTTGAACAGGCCGTGTTCGCGGATGGATTGGAGTTCTTGGGCGTAACGCGCCTGGCCGGAATAAGTCATGGGGCATGCCGGGTGGGGGAAAGCGTCAATTGTCGGCTTTTCGGGCGCCGGGGGAAACCGCAAAACTCAAAATAATGCCGGCGGAGACGCCTGCGGCATCCATCGGCCTGCCAGGTGTCTCCGCGGCCCGTACTCAATGCAGCCCGAAATCATCCCGCGTAGTCTTGCCTTTGTCGTCGATGCCTTTGGCATCGAGCTTCGGTGCCAGCACGAACACGCGGCTGTCATCGATCTTGCCATGCAGATACTGCCGCACCGCGTCGGCGCGGCGTTCGGCGAGGTGGCGCAGGGCATCCTGGTCCACCGCTACGTTGGTTTCCATCAGCTTGATCATGACGTCCGGCGGCTGCGATTTGGTCAATCCGATGAGATCGCGCGGCTTTTTGAATTTGTCGTGCTTGTACGCCTTGGCCAGGTACTTGTTGTAGTCGTCGGTGCCGGGCTTCGCTGGCGCAGCCTTGGCCGCCGCAGTGCCTATGTCATCGGCTTCTTCCTTTTGAACCAGGTCATCGACCGTCACTTTGCGCAGGCCGGCTTCGTCGACCGTGGGATCGGCGCGGCCGGTAATGTCCAGTTTCAGCGAAGGTTTCTTGTCGAGCACGGTCACGATCTGCGCGAGCCGGTCATCGGCCTGCTTATCGAGCAGGTCCGAACCGGGGGCGAATTCCACGTAGCCAAGGTCCTGCTGGCCGCCGCCCATTGCCGAAGCCAGCAGGCGGAACGGCGCGGTGACCGCGCGCTTGATCAGGTTTACGAAGGCTTGCCAGATCACGCCGCCGAGACTGAAGTGAGGGTCGTTGAGCGAGCCTGAAACCGGGACGTGGATATCGATATTGCCGTTGGAGTCTTTCAATAGCGCAACGGCCAGCTTCACCGGCAGGTGGCTGATGCCCGGGCCTTGCATGCGATCGCCAAAGGTGAGCTGGTTGAGCACGATGTGGTTGTCGGCATTCAACTTGCCCTGGTCGAGCTGGTAATGCACATCCATGGTCAGCCGGCCCTTGGTGATCGGGTAACCGGCGTATTTGCCGGAATACGGCGTGAGATGGGTAAGCTCCACGTCGTTCGCGCCCGCCTTGATATCCAGGAACGCAACCGGCGTCAGCGGATTGATCGTGCCGTTGATATTCACCGGCGAATTGTCGTCCAGCTGGCCCTGCAACGTGACATCCGCCGGTGCGCCGCCGCTGGCCGTGCCAAACGCGCCGATCTTGCCGGCGAGCTGGGTGATGTTGGCGGTGTAGTTAGGCTTGATGAAATTGTCGGTGTAGTTGAGATTGCCGTTGGCCAGCGTGATCTGCCCGATATGGATGTCAGCCGGTGGCGCGGCTACCGTGCTGGCGTTGGCCAGTGCGGCAGTGGTGGATGTGCCGCCAGCGGGCGCGGGAGCCGTCAGCCTGGGCGGTGGCGGAGCGGTTGCTGCGGGCGCCGGACCGTTCTGCGCGCGCGTCACTGACACCGGTGCCTCGGCGGGATTGGTCACCACATCCTGCACGTTGAGGCGTCCGTTTGCGTTGACGATGACGCGCGCGTAGAAATCGTCCAGCGCAAGGCTGCCAATATCCACCTGCGGGGCGCCTTCGCCGATGCGTACTTTCATGCCGCTGGCCGCCAGCGAATTCCAGCGCAGGAAATCATCGCTGGTGACCTTGTCCAGCACATGCACGCGCCCGAGCACCAGGCGACCCTGGTAGCCGATCAGCGGCTCGGGCTGGTGGTCGCGATAGCGCATGCGCCCGTTCGCGCTGAGCAGCGCGCTGTCCACGCGCACGTTCAGCGGCACCTTCGCCAGCGATTCGAACGGTGCCACGTTCAGTCGCGTGGCGAGGATGCGCAGGTTTGCATCCATCGGCCGCGGCCTGACGTTGCCATCGATATGGAATTTTCCGCGGCCGATGCTGCCACTGAGATCCAGCTTGACCGGCTTGTGCATATCGTCGGAAAGCTGGTCGATGCCGAATTTGTCGGCATTGATCACGATCCGGCCGTCTTTGCCCGGAATGCTGGGATCGCTAAGTGCAAACGTGCTGCCGTCCACGCCGACGTGCGCGATACTCCAGTGCCATGCGGACGATGTGGCTGGTTTTCTGCCTGTATGTGGCGCAGGCGAGGATTTCACCAGGCCGGCAAGATCGATGTCGCCGTTTTTCAGCCGTCGTGCGTCGATCTTCAACCCTTGCAGGGTCACATCGTCAAGCTGGGCCATGCTGCTGCCCAGGTCGAGGTGGTGGATCTGCGTACTCAACGCATGCCATGCCACGGGCTTGCGGCCGTGCTGGTCCAGCGCGAAATCGTTCACGGCGAGTTGGCTGCCATCCATGTCCAGCGCCAGCGCCTGGCTCCAGTCCACCTGCAGATGAGCGTCGCCATCGAGCGTGCCGCTGGCGACCTGCGCATTGAGCATCGGCGGCGCCATCGCCACGAGCGGCGTTAAGTTCACGCCGCTCAGGCTCACTTCGCCGTTGAAGCGGCTGACGCTCATGAATAGCTGGCCGGCAGCATGCAGATTGCCCCCAGCCAACCCGGAGGAGAGATCGATCGTTGCTGGTTGAACGGAAACCGTGGAAAGATTGCGAATGGTGCCGTGCAGGTTGTCCAGGGCGATTTGCGCAGGCTTGGGGCCGCTGCGATCGGCATAGTCGAGCGTGCTGTTTTGCAGCGTCAGCACGGCAATCTGCGCATCGGTCGGCGGCGTACCGGGCTTCGGGGGCGGTTGATGCTTGCCCATCAAGGCATCGAAATCAGTCATGCCGCCGGCCAGCTTGACGTAATGCAGCCTGGCTTGGTCCAGCTCGATCGTGCCGAAGTGATAGCGCGACAACAACGGCTGCACGTCGGTGAGCATGGCCGAGCCATGGCCAAGTTCCAGCATCGGCGTATTGTCATGCGTGGTCATGGCGAAGTTGTCGATTTGCAGCTGTCCCTGCAGCAGCAATTGCCCGGTCGGCCGGGACTGGATGAAGTGCAAAGCCAGCTTGCCGGACAACAGGCCGGCAGGGATATTCGCCGGCAACGGTGCGGGCACGTAAGCGAGGTATTTCGCCAGGTCCAGATGATCCATGCTGAAGCCGATCACCGATTCATGGCTGTTGGCGAACGGCTTGGTCTGGCCCTGGATATGCAAAGGACTGCCGTCCACCCGCATGGCCAGCAACGGCTGCACAAAGATATCCGTGTCATGCGGCAGATTGGCGAGAAAGGGAATGCCCAGCTCGATCTGGTCGACACGATGCGTGGCGTTCTGCACCTTGTCATCGAAGGTGATCTCGCCACTGTGCACGCTGATATTGGACAGTGCGAAACGGGTCGGCGCAGCCTGGGGATCGGCCGGCTTGCTGGCAAAGCGCTGCACGATGTCGGTGAAGTTGAAGGCCTGCGGCCCGGTACGAGTGATATGGATTTGCGGGTGCTGCAGCGATAATTCATCCAGCACCGGAGCCATGCGGAACACCGAGCTCCAGGATGCGTTTATCACCAGGCTGTCCACATCCACGAAAGATGAGGCGCCATCCCGTTCGCCGATGTGCAACGTGTCCACCGCAATCCGCAGCGTGTAGGGATTGACGTGGATCGCGCCGATCGTTACCGGACGATCAAGTTGGGCGCCAAGCTGCTTTTCCAGCTGACTCTTGATCACGCCCGGCGCTATGAAAAAGCCGAACAGGCCGAACACTACCAGCAGGATGAGAATGATCAGCGCCGCGATGCGCAGGCGATGGGATCGATACAAGCCCATCGCGTGTCCGCGTCCGGCTTCCAGCCATGCATTGGGTGATGCGTTCCGGTTTGCCATGCCGTCGATGCTCCCGTGACATCGCGGACCGACCATGCCCGGCAGTCGCCGTGCACTTCCCTAAGCCAGAAACTCATGTCGGCACGCCCGTGGCGGGAGTGTAGCGCGCGTCGGCAGGGCGTTGCAGCTTTGCTCTCGTCAGCCTGCGGGCCGTTGCACATGCCTGGCTTTTTGCGGCTTCCTTTCCTCCTGCGGAAAGGCAAAGGCAGGCAGTCGTCGCGCGATGGAGCGGGCCCAAGCGGGCTTTTGAGGCCTATCGCAACATAAGGCCATCATTCGCCTCCTGGAGAGGAGGCGAATGAAAAGACTTCGTTAATGCCAGGAACAGACCACCTTGCCGCAAACGCCGGCATCCATCAGATCGAAGCCTTTCTGGAAATCGTCGATGTGGATTTGATGGGTCAGCACCTTCTGCAGCGGGAAGCCGGTCAGCACCATCTGAGTCATCTTGTACCAGGTCTCGTACATGCGGCGGCCATAGATGCCTTGCAGGGTCAGGCCCTTGAAGATCACCTTGTCCCAATCGATGCCGGCGCCCTTGGGCAGGATCCCCAGCAACGCGACCTTGCCGCCGTGGTACATGCAATCGAGCATGTCGTTGAAGGCGCGCTGGTTGCCGCTCATTTCCAGGCCCACGTCGAAGCCCTCCATGTGCAGATCCTTCATCACGTCCTTCAACGACTGGTTGGACACGTTCACCACGCGCGTGGCGCCCATATCGGCAGCGAGCTTCAGGCGGTAATCGTTGATGTCGGTGACGACCACGTTGCGCGCGCCCACATGCTTGGCGATGCCCGCGGCGATGATGCCGATCGGGCCGGCGCCGGTAATCAGCACATCCTCGCCCACCAGATCGAATTCCAGCGCGCAATGCGCGGCGTTGCCGTAGGGATCGAAGAAGGCCGCCAGCTCGGAAGGGATCTGGTCCGGAATCGGCCACAGGTTGGAGGCCGGCATGCTCATGTACTCGGCGAAAGCGCCATTGCGGTTCACGCCGATGCCAATCGTGTTCGGGCACAGGTGCTGGCGTCCCGCGCGGCAGTTGCGGCAATGGCCGCACACGATGTGGCCTTCGGCGGAAACGCGGTCGCCGATCTTGTAGCCGGTAACGCCAGGGCCGATCTCCACGATGCGACCGACAAATTCATGGCCGATCGTGAGGCCCGGCTTGATCGTGCGCTGGGACCACTCGTCCCACTTATAGATGTGCAGGTCGGTGCCGCAGATCGCGGTCTTTTCCAGCTTGATCAGCACCTCGTTCGGACCGACTTCCGGCACCGGCACCTCTTCCATCCAAATGCCTTTCTCGGCGTGGCGCTTGACCAAAGCTTTCATCGTTTGCGGCATGGGATACATCCAGGGCGGGCAGGGAAGGGAAGCAAGCGCCGATTATATCGACACGCCCACCGCATGCCTTAGTGCGCTGCAACGCGGTGCCGCAGTCCGCTGCCGTGCCATGCCCGCGTTCGACCGAAAGTTCTACAGATCCAGCCGGTCGTAGCTGCGCTGGAACACGATCGGTTCCTCCACGTTGGCAGTGGTCCACGTCTCGGTCACGGTCAAGTGATGGCCATCGGCCGAACGCACCCAGGCCTGATCCAGCCGGGTGCCATCATCGAAGGTCATGGAGACCTGCATGCCGTCCGGGGTCAGCTCCGTCCGCACCTGGGCGCTGCCATTGAGCGATTGGCGCGTGATGCCGTCGAACCGGGTATCGAGCCGATCCGTGTTGTTGAAGTCCACCTGCATGCCTTTGCGGTCCTGCTGGATGTTCAGCAGCGCATCGTCGGCGAGTAATGGCGGTGTAGGGTCTTTATGCGGTGCACTGTTGCCGCTGGACTGATCCTTGGCGTCATGGCTGCCATGCCTGCCGCCGCCGCCCATGCCGTGGCCTCCTCCCATGCCACCCATGCCGCGGCCATGTCCACCGGAAGGGCTGGATGATGACGATGGCGCCGCACTGGAACTTGCACCGGCCGGACGCGACGAAGGCGCCTGCTCGCGTCGTATCTGCGCATGCAAGCGTCGCGTGATAGTGGCGGGGCTGTCGCTCTGCTTGTCATTCAATTGCCAGATGCCGGTGAAGTCCATTCCGGATGGCCTGGTTTGCGCAGCCACGTTGCGGATGCACAACCATCCGGTGGCAAGCAGCAGGCAGGACGAAACAAGGGCTATCTTCGAGAGCGACAGGGACGATGTCATGGGAAGGGGCACGGTTTTCATCAGCGATGGCTCCGGATTTGAACGCACGAGCCGGCGCACAGTGCACACGCGCCGCATCGCCAGCAAGATGGACCACTACACTATGACGATGCCTGCCGATCGTCGCCCGCTCGCCATATTCCTGATGGGCCCGACCGCGTCGGGCAAGACCGCATTGGCATGCGCCTTGAGCGAGCGGTTTCCGCTCGGCCTGATCAGCGTCGATTCGGCATTGGTCTATCGCGGCCTGGAGGTGGGCGCCGCCAAACCCGACGCGGTCACCTTGGCTCGCTATCCACACGAACTGATCGACATTCGCGATCCCGCCGAGCCCTACTCGGCTGCCGATTTCGCCGCCGATGCGCAAGCCGCCATGCGCCGTATCGGCGAGAGCGGACGCATTCCATTATTGGTGGGCGGTACCGGGCTGTATTTCCGCGCCTTGCAGCGAGGCTTGTCCAGCCTGCCTGAAGCAGACGCCGGCCTGCGTGCGCAACTGGCGGAAGATGCGGCCGCGATCGGCTGGAACGGCATGCATCGCCGGCTGGCCGGCCTTGATCCCGCCGCGGCCGAACGCATCAAGCCCGGTGACGCGCAGCGCATCCAGCGTGCGTTGGAAGTGATTGTGCTGACCGGGCAACCACTCAGCGCCCAGCAACACGGCGGACGAGGAAAGCCGTTTCCCTGGCGCGTACTGAAACTGGCGTTGCTGCCCGGACAGCGCGCGCCCTTGCATGATCGCATCGCTCAGCGTTTCGACCAGATGCTGCGGCACGGCCTGCTCGAGGAAGTGCGCGCGCTACGCCAGCGTGGGGACTTGCAGCCCGACCTGCCGGCACTTCGCGCGGTGGGCTATCGCCAGGCGTGGGAGCACCTGGATGGTCGCTACGATGCGGCAGAGCTGCGCGACCGGGGCATTTTCGCCACCCGCCAATTGGCCAAAAGACAGATCACATGGCTGCGCAGCGAACTGGATGCGCGGGCGCTCGATCCGGAGCGATCCGAACTCCTGGCGCGTTCGAGCGACGCGGTACAGTTATTCCTGGGCCCAAACTGAGCAATGCGTGTGAAGCCAGTGACTTGGTTTTGTTATCTATTTGTCACGGCTGACAAAACTCTTTCATCGGTGATTTAAAAGCGGTTAACATTCCAGGGAACTCGGGCCGGGGTGTCGTTGACGCCGATTTTTTTCGGCCCATCCGATGGACAAGGGGGAGAACAAGAATGTCAAAAGGGCAATCCTTGCAAGATCCATTTCTGAACGCATTGCGCCGCGAGCGCGTACCGGTCGCCATCTATCTGGTCAACGGCATCAAACTGCAGGGCACGATCGAGTCGTTCGATCAGTTCGTGGTATTGCTGCGCAACCAGGTGAGCCAGATGGTATACAAGCACGCCATCTCCACCGTGGTCCCAAGCCGCAACGTGCGTGTCGGCAACGGCCATGAAGGGCATGACGGCCACGAAAGCCACTTTGAACACGCGCCAGCTGAAAGCGAAGGTTGATCCACCCTGTTCGATAGACAAAAGAAAGGCGAACGAGCCGTACTGGTCCTGCCGCACTCGCGGGGGGAAGGCGACGCGAGCGAGCGGGCGGAAGAATTCATCGAATTGGTGAAGTCGGCCGGTGCCGAAGTGCTCGCATGCATTGCTGCGCGCGTGGAAGCGCCCAATCCTCGCTATTACATCGGTTCGGGCAAGGCCGACGAGGTCGCCGAGGCCGTGCGTGCCTTCGAGGCGGACCTCGTGCTGGTGGATCACCTGCTTACGCCGGTGCAGGAGCGCAATCTCGAAAAGCTGCTCAGCACCCGCGTGGTCGACCGCGCGGGCCTGATCCTGGACATTTTCGCGCAGCGTGCCCGTTCCAACGAAGGCAAGATGGAAGTGGAACTGGCCCAGCTCAAGCACCTGGCCACGCGCCTGGTGCGCGGCTGGACCCATCTGGATGCCCAGCGCGGCGGCGCCATCGGCAATCGTGGCCCGGGCGAAACCCAGCTCGAAACCGACCGGCGATTGCTGGCCGAACGGGTCAAGATGCTCAGCAAGCGACTGGACAAGGTGCAGACCCAACGCAGCCAGCAACGGCGTGCGCGTTTGCGCAACACGGTGCCGCGCGCGGCCTTGGTGGGCTACACCAACGCGGGCAAATCCACCTTGTTCAACGTGCTGACCCAGGGCGAGGTCTACGCCGCCGATCAATTGTTTGCCACGCTCGATCCCACGGTACGCAAGCTCGACGAGCTCAGCTGCGGCCCGGCGGTGCTGGCCGATACCGTAGGCTTCATCCGCGAATTGCCCCACGATCTGGTGGCCGCCTTCCGCGGCACGCTGGCCGAGGCGCGCGATGCAGACCTCCTGCTGCACGTCAGCGATGCGGCAGACGAAGAGCGCGAGCGGCTGCATCAGGTGGTGGACCAGGTATTGGAGGAAATCGGCGCTGGCGATGTGCCGCAGCTGCATGTCATGAACAAGATCGATCTTGCCAATGGCGAGCCGCGCATCGTGCGTGATGGCGATGGAATGCCGTGCCAGGTGTGGCTATCGGCGGCTACCGGTGCCGGCCTCGATCTGCTGCGGCAGGCCCTGGGCGAACTGCTCGGCGGCGAGCGCGTACAAGCCGAGCTGCGCCTGCCGCTTTCGGCAGGACGCCTGCATGCCCGCCTGCGCGCCGCCGGTGCCATCGCCGAGGAATCGGTGGACGAGGACGGCTGGCGTTTGCGCATCGATGCGCCGCGTAGCGTGCTGGCGCCGCTGGCCGGAGGGCAGGGAGGCGATATGGAACCGCTGCGTGGGCTATTGGGAAGTCCCGACGAGACCTTGTAGCACCGCACTTTGTTTCCCCACTGCGGCCGGGAGCCGAGGTCAGGGACGCCTGCGCCAACGCCTGCTCCGAGCGTTCGCTGCCGCAAGCTTGTCGCGCGCGTCCGACCCGTTCTTTCCGAGGGCAGAACCCACGCGCGCCTCGCGTCGGCCTCCTGCCGTTTGTCTCTGATAGAATGCGACCGTTTGTGCGCGACGCCTTTCCGGCGCTTGCACGTCCCACTACCCGTCACCATGTCCCATCCTGCACAGAGCGTTTTCCGGCCGTTATCGCCGGCCTCCCAGCGGCCCCAAGGAGACTGACCATGGCTTGGAACGAACCCGGCAACGGGCAACGCGATCGCGACCCATGGAACAAGAACAAGCGCAGTCCCGGCAAGCCGGGGGTCGAAGCCGCGCTCAAGCCATGGCTCCGCCGGCTCGGCAAGCTGGGCGGGCCGGGCGGCTTGCTCACCATCGTGGTGGTCTTCGTGCTGGCGTGGCTGCTGATGACCAGCTATGTCGTGATCGGCACCGGCCAGGTCGGTGTCGTGCAACGCTTCGGCGCCTACGCACGCATCGTGGGGGCAGGCTTCCACCTCAAGCTGCCGCTACCGGTGGAAACCGTGCAGCCGGTGGCGACTTCGCGCGTGCGTGCCATGTCCGACCAGGTCCGCACGCTGACTCGCGACGAAGACATTGTCGCGGTCGACTTCAACGTGCAGTACCAAGTCACCGACCCGCAGAAATACCTTTTCACCACGCGCGATCCCGATGGCACCCTCAACGAAGCGGCGCAGGCCGCAGTGCGCACGGTGATCGGTGCCCAGCCGATGGACGATATCCTCACCGGCCAGGGCGACGGCAATAGTCCCCCGGCGACCCTGGCCGCCCTGCAGCAACAGGTGCGCGATCACTTGCAACACACGCTGGATGCCTATGACTGCGGCCTGCAAGTCACCGACGTGAGCTTCCAGTCCATTACCCCGCCGCCGGAAGTGAAGGATGCCTTCGACGACGTGGTCGCCGCGCGCCAGGACCGCCAGGGCATGGTCGACCAGGCGCATGCCGGCACCAGCCAGGAGATTCCAGCTGCCGAGAGCGACGCCAAGCGCGCGGCCGCCGAAGCGGATGCCTATAAGACCCAGCGCATCGCGCGCGCCCAGGGCGATGCCGAGCGCTTCAACCTCATCCTCAAGGAATACCGCGCCGCGCCTGACGTCACCCGTCGCCGGCTGTGGCTGGAAACCATGGAAGAGATCCTGCACGCCAGCAACAAGGTGATTGATGGCTCGGACGGACACAGCGTCATCCATATCGATGGTGACCGTGCCGAAGCGCCGCCAACCGCCAACCTGCCAGGCGTCGGCGCTGTCGCTCCGCCGGGCGGCACCTTCGGAGATGACGCGGAGAAAGGGAAGCAGCCATGAAGACTACTGCCGCCATCATCCTTGTTCTGCTCATCTTGCTCGGCTTCAACAGCTTCTACACGGTCGGCGAAGGCCAGAGCGTGCTCGTGCTGCAGTTCGGCAGGATCCTGCGCACTGACCACGAACCCGGATTGCACGCCAAAGTACCGTTGCTGCAGCAGGCGTTGACGCTGGACGATCGCGTTCTCTCCTTCGACGGGGCGCCGCAACGTTATGCGACTTCCGACAAGCAGAGCATCAACGTCGATTTCTACGTGAAGTGGCGCGTCGCCAATGCCGGCGATTACTACCGCGCCACGGGCGGCGATGAACTGCAAGCCGGACAGCGCCTGAGTCCCATCGTCAGCAACGCGCTACGCGGCGCCGTAGATGCGCATACCCTGCAGCAGTTGGTTTCCGGCAGGCAGGACGATCTGCTCGCCAGCGCACTGCGGCAATCCAGCCAGGAAACGCAGAAGATGCTCGGCATCGCCGTGGCGGACGTGCGCATCACCAGCATCGAATTCCCGGATGACGTCAAGGCCGCGGTCTACAAGCGCATGCAGACCGAGCGCCAGCAGCAGGCCGCGGCCATCCGCGCCGACGGCAAGCAGCAGGCCGAGACGATCAAGGTCAATGCCGATGCCCAGGCGCAGGTGATTCGTACCAATGCCGAGAGCGCCGCGGACAAGGTCAAGGGCGAAGGCGATGCGCAGGCTGCGCAGATCTATGCGCAAGCCTATGCGCAGGATCCGGATTTCTTCGCTTTCTACCGCAGCCTGGATGCATACCGGAAGGCCTTCGGCGATGGCCGGGGCACCATCATCCTGAAACCCGATTCGGAATTCCTGCGCTATTTCGGCAATCCGTCGCCAGCGCCGGCGCATCGTTGAGTACACGCCATGCCGCGCGATTTCTATGCCGCGTTGTGCCTGGTGCTGGTCATCGAGGGCCTGGTGTTGTTCGCCGCCCCGCAGGCCTGGCAGGCGATGATGCGCGAAGCCGCCAGGCTGCATCCGCGCACGCTGCGCGTATTCGGCGCGATCGCCATCGGCATCGGGCTGATCACGCTGCGGCTGGTGCATTGAACAGATTCATCGCGCGGTAACCGGCGCGCGTCATCGTTTTCCCGTTCCGCCGATCGGAACGTCTTTAGAGCGAGAAACATCATGGGCAAGTCAGTCGTAATTCTTGGCGCGCAGTGGGGCGACGAAGGCAAAGGCAAAATCGTCGACCTGTTGACCGAACGTGTAGGCGCCGTCGCGCGTTTCCAGGGCGGCCATAACGCCGGCCATACCCTTGTCATCAAGGGCAAGAAGACCGTGTTGCACCTGATTCCCTCGGGCATCCTGCGCGATGACGCGCTGTGCCTGATCGGCAACGGCGTGGTGCTATCGCCCGCCGCGCTCAAGCAGGAAATCGAAGAACTGGAAGCGCAAGGCGTCAACGTGCGTCCGCGCCTGAAGATCAGCCCCGCCACCCCGCTGATCATGCCGTACCACATCGCCGTGGATAAAGCGCGCGAAATCGCCGCCGGCGGCAAAGCCATCGGCACCACCGGCCGCGGCATCGGTCCGGCCTACGAAGACAAAGTTGCCCGCCGCAGCGTGCGCGTGGCCGACCTGATGTATCCGCACGAGCTGCCCGCGTTGATCAAGGCTGCCGTCGACTACCATAACTTCATCCTTACCCAGTGGCTGAAGGCCGAGCCGGTCGACTACCAGCAGGTGTTGGACGATGCGCTGGCCTATGGCGAATTCATCCGCCCGATGGTCGACGACGTCGCCACCATCCTGCACGACATTCGCAAGGAAGGCGGCAATATCCTGTTCGAAGGTGCGCAGGGCGCGCTGCTCGATATCGACCACGGCACCTATCCCTACGTCACGTCCAGCAACACCACCGTTGGCGGCGCACTCGCCGGCACCGGCGTGGGTGCTGGCGACATCGACTACGTACTCGGTATCTGCAAAGCCTACGCCACCCGCGTCGGCGGCGGCCCGTTCCCCACCGAACTCAACGACGACATGGGCGAGCGGTTGCGCAAGGTCGGCAACGAATTCGGCGCCAGCACCGGTCGTCCGCGTCGCTGCGGCTGGATCGACCTCGTCGCATTGAAGCGCGCCGTGCAGATCAACGGCATCACCGGCCTGGCCATCACCAAGCTCGATGTGCTCGATGGCTTGCCCAGCATCAAGGTCTGCATCGCCTACGAATACCGCGGCAAGCGGCGCGAACTTGCCCCGCTCGACGCCGACGGCTGGGCCGAATGCAAGCCCGTCTACCTGGAATTCCCCGGCTGGGAAGAATCCACCGCCGGCATCCGCGACTGGAACAAATTGCCGCCTGCCGCGCGCGCCTATCTGCGTGCCGTGGAAGAGCTTTCCGGCTGCCGTCTGGCCATCGTGGCGACTGGCGCCGATCGCGACGATACGGTCGTGCTGGACGATCCGTTTGCCTGATCGCGCTATGTGAGTTCGAAAGAACCAACGCCCCGCATGCGGGGCGTTGGTTCTTTGATTCATGAATTTACGAAGCGGCACGTTCCGATGAGCCGGGCATCTGGCGTCCAACCCGGCAATGCTTCGATCTGTGGACCGATGCGGGTGAACTGCGATGTGTTCCACGATTCCAGCAGCGTCCTGTACGTATCGCTGCCCAGGTCCATCTTGGTGTCGATCGTGGTCATGGCATTGCAGTCCGAATGTCGCTCAGGGAAGTGCGGATGAGTAATGGTGCGTAGAGTGGGCGTGCGGGCCATGATGTCCGCAGAATACTTTGGCGCGTGCGTACAAGTCCTGCAGCTCCTGCGGTTTGTCGTAATCGATGCGACGGCCGGTACGCAGGTCGCGGCGCATCAGGCGAATCATCTGTTCAATGACTTCCTGCGAGAAACTGTCGACCGGCAGCCGGGTGACTTCGGCCAAACGGTGGGCGAGGACCGGTGGATCGCTTATGACCGGACACACGCGATAACCATAATTGCCGCCAATGGTTTCCGGCGCGAGGTCCATGAAGCGGTTGGCGACCTGACGGAATGAGGTACATGTCAGGCGGTATGCGTTGTGCCCCAGCACGGGCAGGTCGTCCGGCACCGGCCCCATCTCGTCCAGCTGCTGCAAGCTGGTTGCCAAGGGCAGCAACTGATCCAGATGATAGTGCTGCACATGCGGATTGCCGATGCGCGCCAGATTGGCTAGCAGTTCGCCGGTCGACGCATGGCCGATGATCGCCGCGCGTTTGGGCAGGCCAGCCCAGATGCCGTCGGCGCCGTTGAGCAAGGCTTCCACCACCGACGCATTTTCAAAGCCCGCACCCGCATGGATGTGCACCAGGATTTTCATCGGCGGCGGCAGCACACTGCGCAGTACCGCGATATAGGCGCCCACCTGGAACGGCAGGAACGTACCGCGGTCGTCCTCGATGGTGACGCCTTCGATCGGCAGTTGCGCCAGCAAGGCCAGGATCTCGCACGCCTGTTCGAGATTGTTCGCCAGCGCATCGCAGCCATCGGCGATATTGATGAAGATGCGTGGCGCGCCATCGTGTTCACCGCGGATATTCTCGTGCAGCCAACGGATGCTGGAAGGAAGGCTGCGACGCAGCGTGTCGAAATCATAAAGGCCGGACATGCCTGCCTTGCTCAAATAGATTTCATGCACGGTGTTGGGCACGCCGTAGGCCTGCAGCTTGCGCTGCGACGGATCGGGAGTAAACGTGCCGTCCTGCGCTTCCATGCCAATGGCGGTAAAGGCGAAACAACCGCTCATGTCCATGCTGTTGTCGCGCAAGTGCATCATGAAATCGTCATCGACTTCCAGTTCGTCCGGCATCGCGTAATCGAGCGTGCCCAGCGAAATGTTGCGGAAGCCGAATTCGCGCAATTTCGGCAAGATGGCCAACTTGTCGCGCAGCGTCTGGCCGATGTTCGAGCCGACCGGATTTTCCCGCAATGACACATCGACCAGGTAGGGCTCGATTGTTCGAAGCTTCTCGAGCTTTGCGTCAGCCCCGGCCAGGATGGCCCTGGCGTTCTCCAGCGCTTGCGTCGACGACATGGTTTCTCCCGGCAAGTGGCGATCGAAACGGTGATGCATGGATATCGTGGACAGACGCGCGATAACCGGTTGCCCAACCTGACACAGACAAGCAATGGTCATGCCGAGGCCCGGATCAGCCATAGGCCTGCCTAAAGGAGCGCAACGCCCGGTGCAAGCAGGCGCCTTTCACCATGATGGTCATTAGTGGTCACGTGATGTCACTCGTATCGCCATGGCACGAAAGTTCACCGGCTGTTGACGATCGGCAGAGTATTTACGCGCCGGGCAAATGCGCCGCCCTTCTGTCCCTGTTATTTATTCATAGCGATCCGCGCAGCGTGTGCCGCGCATCTGTCTTGCGACAAGGGTTCTTGTTTCGATGATTTTCTGCTCGGGTGATACCCGCAGGCTTCGTGCACTCGGGCGGCGCGCGCGTGCGCGCCGGTGCCCGTCAACCCATCACACAGGAAGGTGACCGATATGAAACGCAAACTTATTGCCCTGGCCTTGTTGGCGGGGTTTACCAGTGTCGCGATGGCCAGCTCGATAGTGGCTGGCAATGTGCTCGTCATCGACCAGACAGCGGGCACATCGCAGCAAGGCGCGCTGTTCACCGTTGATCAACGTACTGGAACGCGAGCCTTGTTCAGTGACTTCGGCGATGCCAGCCAAGGAACGGAAGGCGTCGATCCGAATGCGGTGACATGGATGCCGGCGCAGCTGTTGGGTCTTATTCCTGCCTTCGTGCTGGTGACGGATGGCAGTGGTGGAACCAACGAACAGGGCGCGCTTTACAAGATCGATCCTGCCACCGGCAGCAGAGACTTGCTCAGCGATTTTGGCGATAGCGCGCAAGGGCCGCTGGGAGCATATCCGGTCGCCGTGCTGGCGGTAGCGCCGGGCCTGCTGAACTGGTCGGGCGTGCTGGTGGCCGATCCGTTCGCCGGCACCAACGGCCAAGGCGTCATCTTCTCGGTGGACACATCGGGCAATCGCACCACCGTCATTGATTTCGGCGATAGTAACGGGCCACAGGGCGAATACCCGGACAGCCTGGCGTATTTTCCGGGCGAGCCGGGTTTGGGAAGTACCGTACTGGTTGCCGATGGCAATGCGGGCACGCAGTCGCTGGGCGCCTTGTTCTCGATTGATCCGGCCACCGGCACACGCTCGTTGCTCAGCGATTTCGGCAACAGCGCGCAAGGCTGGGTGGACGCCAACCCGGAATCGACGCCCGTGAGCGTGACCGTAACTCCGTCGAATCAGATTTTCGTACTGGTGCAGGAACTGAGCCAGGGCGGTGGCGGCGCGGTAGTGCAGGTCGATCCCGCCACCGGCAATCGCACGCTGGTCAGTGATTTCAGCAATGCCGTGCAAGGACCCGCCGGCGTGGAACCAAATGGATTGACATGGTTGCCCAACCTGTCGCTGTTGGGAGTGTCCGATGGCGACGCGGGCACCGGCAGCGGCGGCACGCTGTTCACGGTTGATCCAGCGAGCGGGCGGCGCGGCACGCTCAGCGATTTTGGCAACACCAGCGAAGGGCCGGTTGGCGGCGAACCGAGCGGCTTGGCTGTGGCGCAGTGATTCCTCACTTTTCCAGGAGAACTTCCATGCATTCGAAGAAACCTCACAATCGCCTTGGCGCTGCCTTCCTCGCGCTATTGGTCGCAAGCGCCCTGGTCTTCGCACCTGCGGCGATGGCCATGCAGATATTCGTCAAGACATTGACCGGCAAAACCTTCACGTTGGAGGTCGAAGCTTCTGACACCATCGAGAACGTGAAAGCGAAGATCCAGGATAAAGAAGGCATTCCGCCCGACCAACAGCGGCTTATTTTTGCCGGAAAGCAACTGGAGGACGGCAGGACGTTGTCCGATTACAACCTTCAGAAGGAGTCGACACTGCATCTTGTCCTGCGGCTGCGCGGCTACTGATGGCTGGATCAACACAGGGCCGCATGGATTCTACGCTTGGATCCATGTGGCCTCAGCCGCAATCAGGCGGAAAAAAAGTGGCCGGCCTGTCATCGACCTCGACGCTGAATCGTTTATGGTTGCGATCATTTCCAAAAGACTCGTCGATCACAGGGAGTACCGCATGCGCAGGTTGGTTTGGGCGATAGCCGGCCCGTTGTTGCTATCCATGCCGTGGCTGGCGGTCTCGCATGCGGCGGCCACCGATGCGCCGGCCGCCACTTCGTCCAGCGGTAGCGACTACATACCCAGCGACGCGGATCTGGCTGCCGCCCATTGCGTCATCGGCGAGGAAAAATTCTTGCCTGGCGATTACTACTATTGCCTGGGCGGCCTGACTTACGGAAAGCACAGCTATCGCGAGTCGGTGCGGTTTTTCACCACCGCAGCCAGTTGGGCCAGCAAGCCGGCGCAGTACGTACTTGGCGTGATGGCGCTCAACGGCGATCACCAGCCGAAAAGCCGCGCCCTGGCGCTGGCATGGTTCACGCTCGCGGCGGAGCGTCCGGATTCCCGCTTCAAGACACCTTACGAGCAGGTCTACCAGGCTTCCACCCGTGCCGAGCGCCGGGCTGCCGATGTCCTGCTGGAAAAGATGCGCCCCACCTATGGCGATGCGACCGCGGCGGTGCGTGCCGAGCGGCGCTATGTGGACGGCATGAAATGGCTCGCGCGCATGAACAGCGGCGGCAGCCAATACTGCATGGCGGGTTTGGGCACGCTTGATCGACCGGTAACCGATCCTTTGGGCTGTCCGTCCATGCAGCAGGTGGTCACGTCGGTGGACCGCCAGGCGGCAACCGTATTCGAAGGCTGGTCGGGCCATGTCACGGTGGGGCCGCTGCAGCCGGTGTCTGCGTCCGAGCTGTCCAAGACGAATGGTGCGAACAGGCCCTAGTCAAACCATGCCAGCTGCAAGCGCAGCGTCCTGCCGGATTCCCGCTTCGGTCCCACAGTGAACGGTTGTCCGCGGTGTGTTGCCTATGAACCAAAAATCCACGTGCCGCTGACCATCGCCGGTTCACCCTGTAGGCCTCGCCCACATCCGCGGAGCATGCACCATGGCAGTGAACCATTCATCCGGCAAACGCGACGGCCACAACGGTAAACCGTCTTATCGTCATCACACCGATGATGCGATCGAATCGCCAGCCGTATCCCAGGCGACGCGCGGCGACGGCGGGGCAGGCGGCATCAGCGGTACGGGGCAGGCCTTTCCACATCACGGTTTCGATGATTCGATTGCAAAGGACGCGCTCGGCAACCCGGCAGGCGATGAAGCTGCGTTGCCGATGCCGGAAAACGGCAGCACCTACCAGACAGGCGGCAGCCACCTCCATCGTGAACGACAGGAACAGCTGCGCAAGGCGCGCCTGGCCGGAAGCAGCGCCGCCAGCCAGGGACGCGGGCCTGCCGATCCGGCACCCGGCGCGCCGGTGGATCGCGACCCTTCGAGCTGATTGCCTCCTGCGATCGGCAAAGCCATCGCCGCGCATGACGTGACTTCTGGCGGTGTCTGGACAAGGCCGGCAGGCCGCACTATCCCCTATCAACGAACGATAGGGGAGTTCCATGCGTACCACTTTGTTCGCCGCCATCGCGGTGGCGCTTGCTGGTGCTGGTGTATGTGCCAGTGGCGCAACGATGGCCCGGCCGGCCAGGCCGGCCGAAATCATCGGCACGACACAACTGCCGCGCAGCGTGCAGCCCTCCCATTACGACGTGGCGATTACGCCGCATGTCGGCAAGCTGAGTTTCGATGGCAAGGTCACGGTAGCCATCGACGTGCTGCAGTCGACCGCCAGCATCACGCTCAATGCGATCGACCTGAAGTTTTCCTCGGTGAAGCTGGTATCCACCTCCGGCCATGCCACCATCGGCACGCCCAGGGTGGCCATCGATGCGGCGGCGCAAACGGCCACGTTTACCTTCGACAAGCCTTTGCCGATCGGCAGCTATAGCCTGAGCATGGATTACACCGGCAAGATCGACACGCAAGCCAACGGCCTGTTTGTGATCGACTACGACACCAAGTCCGGCCACAAGCAGGCGCTGTATACCCAATTTGAAAATTCCGACGCGCGCCGCTTTATTCCTTCGTGGGACGAACCGGCGTACAAGGCTACCTTCAGCCTGACGGCTACCGTGCCCACCGGGCAGATGGCGGTGAGCAACATGCCTGCCGCGCAGAAGACCGATCTCGGCAACGGCCTCACCCGCGTGGCATTCCAGCCGTCGCCCAGGATGTCCACCTACCTGCTGTTCTTCGGCACCGGCGATTTCGATCGCGTCACCACCCACGCTGGCGCGACCGAGATCGGCGTAGTCACGCAGAAAGGACTTTCCGCGCAAGCCAGTTTTGCGCTGGATTCGGCCAAGTCCATCCTGACCGAATACAACGATTACTTCGGTACGCCGTATCCATTGCCCAAGCTCGACAACATCGCTTCCCCGGGCAGCAGCCAGTTCTTTGCCGCGATGGAAAACTGGGGCGCGATCTTTACCTTCGAATACGCGATGCTGCTCGATCCCTCCATCTCCACCCAGGCGGACAAGGAAGGCGTGTTCAGCGATGAAGCGCACGAGATGGCGCACCAGTGGTTTGGCGATCTCGTCACCATGCGTTGGTGGGACGATCTGTGGCTCAACGAAGGTTTTGCGTCATGGATGGCCACGCGCACGACCGAAAAGCTGCACCCGGAATGGCATGCCGAGCTCGGCACGGTGGATATCCGCGAGACCGCCATGGGCCTGGATGCGGAAGCCACCTCGCACCCGATCGTGCAGAAAGTGGAAACCGTGGAGCAGGCCAATCAGGCTTTTGATGCGATTACCTATTCCAAGGGCGAATCGGTGATCCGCATGCTGGAAAACTATGTGGGCGCGGATACCTGGCGCGACGGGGTGCGCCGTTATATCAAGGATCACGCCTACGGCAACACCGTGTCCGATGATTTGTGGAAGGCGATGGAGACAGTGACCGACAAGCCGATCACCACCATCGCGCACGACTTCACCTTGCAGCCCGGCGTGCCGCTGATCCGGCTGGCTTCCGAGAGCTGCAAAAACGGCAACACCGTGCTTGAGCTTACGCAAGGACAGTTCAGCAAGGGCGCATCGAATCGCATGCTGCGGCATTGGCATGTACCGGTCATCGCGCAAACGGTGGGCGGCAAGGCGGCGAGCACGCTGGTCAATGGCGAGGCTTCGTTGGTCGTGCCCGGCTGCGGTCCGGTGGTGATCAATGCGGGACAAGGCGGCTACTACCGCACGCTGTACACGTCAGAAGCCTTTGCCGCACTCAGTGCCCATTACGCCAAGCTCGCGCCGATCGACCAGCTCGGGCTGCTGGACGATACGTTGGCCCTGGGCTTGGCCGGCTTGCAGCCGGCATCGTCTGTGCTGGACCTGATCAAGGCGGCGCCCGCCGATGCCGATCCGGTGTTGTGGGGCAATATCGCGCAAGTGCTCGACAGCTTGCCGCGCTATTACCGCGACGGCGATCCGGGTCAGGCGTCTTTCCGTGCCTTCGCCATCGCACGGCTGGAACCGGTGTTCGACAGAGTCGGCTGGGACGCCAAGCCGGGCGAGTCCGCGACCGTTGCGATCCTGCGCGACCAATTGATCGGCACGCTAAGCGACCTGGGCGACCAGCGCGTGATCAAGGAAGTGCGCCGCCGCTATGCCGCACAGGCGACCGATCCGTCGGCGGTGCCAGCGCCATTGCGCAAGACGATTACCGCAGTGGTTGCCTACACCGCCGATGCGGCGACCTGGGACCAGTTGCATGAGCGCGCGCAAACCGAAAAAACCCCGCTGGTGAAAGATACCTTGTATGCGTTCCTGGCCAGTGCCAAGGACGAAGCCTTGGCCAGGCGCGCGCTCGAACTCGCCTTGACCAGCGAGCCGGGTGCGACCAACAGCGCAAACATGATCTCCACGGTTTCCCGCAGGCATCCGGAGCTGGCCTTCGATTTCGCCGTGGCGCATCGCGAGCAGATCAACCAATTGGTCGACTCCACCTCGCGCAGCCAGTATTACCCGCGCCTGGCCAATGCCTCGCTGGATCCGGCCATGATCGGCAAACTGCGGGCCTTCGCGCAGGCATACATCGCACCCACTTCACGGCGCGATGCGGATACCGCCGTGGCGAACATCCAGTACCGCATCGGTGTGCGCAAGGACCGCCTGCCCGCGATCGATGCATGGTTGAAGAAGAACGGCTGATCGCTGAATCAGGATGATCGGCCAGTAAACACCGGCCGATGCGCCAGGTATCTCCAGTTGGATGTGTCATTCGGGCTCCCCGGCCAGCCGGCCGGGGAGCCTGTCGGGCGCATGGTCGGCATTGCCCTGCTGCTTATCGCGGGGTCGGCCCATGCTTTGGTGATCGGCACGCAGCCACCATCTCACGACTGGCAGGCAGCCCGCGTCCTTGCGTGCCACGGGGAGGGGAGACCCGTGCCGGCTGATGCCGGATGCTCTGAAAGCTTGGGGCCTGTCCACACGCTTCGCGTAGCCCGCGTTGGCGTTGCGTGGCTGCCATGTGGCAGCGTGTATGGACGGCTATATAGATACCTGGACAGTTGGTGAAAATACATGGCGAGGCGATGGTAGATTCGCCTGTAAGCAGAACGATTGGTGATAAGTACGCGCAGCGTTGCTGCGCGATGCGTGTGGTCACGCCGAGATCGCGGCCGGCAGCGGCAACCCATTCGGTGCCAGCGCTGTTGCCATGGCGTGGGCCGCGGCGCGTATTTCCGGCATGGCCGTGCACTCCCAAAGGTTGCCGCGCAGTAGCGAACCGATGGCGTACAACCCTGGCTGTACATCTCCCCGGGCGTTGATCAGGCGGCCATCGGGCAGGGCCGACACGCCCAGTTGCAAGGGATCGGCGACAGCGAGCCCATCTTCGAGCAGCCTCGCGAGCAATGTGTGCTGCGTAAAGGCTACGGCGGTGTCCAAGCCGGTGGCTTGCACTACGAGGTCGGCCTGCATGGTGGTCAGGATCTGGTTCGAGCGCGTCCGCAAGGTAACGTCCAGCGGACCCTGGCCGTCCACGCCAAGTACGCGGGCCGCGTGAATATGCAGGCGGCCCTCGTCGCGGAGCTGCTGAATGATTTCAGCCGACGGAGGAGCCACGCGATGCCGTGCCGACTCCCAGATCCACCGCACAGAGCGAAGGAACTGGCGGCGCTGGGCCAAGTCCATCCGTTGCCACAACACAGCATTGATGGGACGCATGCCATCGATGACGCTGCGCCAATCGCATTGGGGATGGTTGCGCAAGGTGGCCCGTATCTGGCGAAGCATGGGAGCCGCGCCGCTGCATGCCAGTAGCGCCTCATTGAGGCTGGCTTGTTCCGGAAACGGGGTGATCGGCAAGGCAGGATGCACGAACGGAAGCTGGCCATGACGGGACACGGCCACCAATTCCGCCTCGGGCCAGCGGATAGAAGCCGACAGCAAGGTGTCGACGGCAGTGAGGCCGGTGCCGATCACCATCAACCGGCGCGGTGCCTGCGTGCGTTGTGGCAGGTTCCACGGATCAAGTTCATAGGCGCCGCTGGCGAGCGCGGACGCCGATACCGTGCGCAACGGACGCGGCGACAAGGTACCGACGGCCAGCACGACCGCGTCGGCGCGTAGCGTGGCGTGACCGGCAAGCTGCACACGATATCCGTCCGCGCGCGAGGTGATATGCACAGCCTCCTCCGCGTACAGCGCATGACATCGCCCTCGCTGTGTCGCCGACGCCATGCGTTCCTGGACCTGCGCGTCGATGAATTCGCCGAAAAGCCGACGCGGCAGGAAATCCGTGCCACGGACGTCCGCGCGATGACGCGCACTGTGCTGGACGAAATCTTCGCCATGATCCACGTACAGACCCATGCCGCTGGCCCGCACATTCAGCAGGTGACGCTCGTCCGGAGTGCCGTAGGCGATACCGCGACCCGCTTTCGAACCTCCGGTTATCCAATGCACGGTGTCCGTGCTGTCCTGTTGCAGTAGTGCTCCAAACACCGCCGCGCCTGCCGCGCCGCCGCCGATGATTGCGATGTCTGCCATGGTGACTGTCCTGTTGCGAAGCGAGGTGCGGTTGCGGTCGATGATCACGCCGGGTTCTTTCGTTGCCGGCTTGGTTGGCTCAACTCAGGGCGCAGTCGCGAATCGTAGGGTGGGTCGTGGCGATCCACCGATCCTCATCCTGGCGAAAGCTGCGGTAGCTATTGAGTTCGCCGCCGTAGACATGGAGCGAAAGCGTCGGGCGATTCGAGGACAGGTTCCGGCATCGATGCGCGTAGCCGGCATGCGTGAAAGCGACATAATCGCCGATCCCGAGGACGGATACCTCGCGCGAGACCAACTGCGGCTGCGCACCGGACGCAAGGTCGAATGCTTCCACTTCCAGCACGCCGTCAAGCACGAATTCCATGCCCCACAGATCATCGTGATCGTGCACCGGCGTGGCGTAACCCGGCGGCCACACGATCAGCAGCGCTTCATAGCCAAGATCGGCGCGCACCGCCAGCGGAATGCGCCGATAGGTCGCCGCGGTTCCATGGCCGGCGACCTCATCGGCATGCGGGCATTCGTCCCATGCCGACACGGTTGCGAGTGCTTCGGCCAGGCGCGGAACATCGATCGTCCCCTGTGCTCCAACGCACGCATCGATCGTGGCGAGCAGGCGCCGGGTCCAATTGGAGCTTGCGGGCTTGAGTGCGTCGTGCATGGATTTAACCCCCGGGGTAATGGGCGTACTCGAGAGCAAAAAAACATAATCGCCGTTAAAGAACTGCTATTCGCTCGCAGCCAAAAGTCATAGCGTTATGCCGCAAAAGGCTTGATATAAGCATGAACCCCTATATTCCGCGTTATTTTTAATGCACGCCGGCTTGTGAGACGAAATTCGTCTTACAGGTTAGGAATGTCGAATGAGAGCACGGCCATTAAAAGATTGAAAAAAGCTTAAGTGCTTTGGTTGAAACGCGCAGCCGCATTTTCTTGCAAGGTCCGCTCCATGCATGCGCGCCACAGTGAAGTGTTTAACGAAGGCTTGGCCTGATCTTCGATACAAATTTACGGTAGATCGTTGCGCCACCTGGCGTATTGAAAAGCTGCTGATCCCAGCCACGTGTGCACTACCCAAAAAAACGGGGCTCACTTGAGAGCCCCGCCTTGCCAGCATGCCTATCCGGTAATCGGACGAACACCTGGCGGTACTACGCGATTTTCCTGTTGCTATCGGGATGGGCGGCCTAGGCCTCCGTCTCCTCCTTGTAGGCATCGATCGGAATGCATGCGCACATCACGTTCTTGTCGCCGTAGACATTGTCCACGCGGGCCACTGGCGACCAGTATTTCTGCAGGCGCAGGCTGGGCAGCGGGAAAGCGGCGAGTTCGCGCGGATAAGCGTGCGTCCATTCGGTGCCGGTCACCATGGTGGCGGTGTGCGGTGCATTGCGGAGCGGGTTGTCCTCGCGGTCCAGGCGGCCATCTTCGATCGCCCGGATTTCGTCGCGGATCTGGATCATCGCGTCGATGAAGCGATCGAGTTCGTGCTGGCTTTCGCTCTCGGTCGGTTCCACCATCAAGGTGCCGGGCACCGGGAAACTCAGCGTCGGCGCGTGGAAGCCGAAGTCGATCAGGCGTTTGGCGACGTCTTCGGCGCTGATGCCGGTGCTGTCCTTGAGCGGGCGCAGGTCGAGAATGCACTCGTGCGCCACCAGGCCGTTGCGACCGGTGTAGAGCGTCTGGTAATGCGGCGCGAGGCGCTTGGCGATGTAGTTGGCGTTGAGCAGCGCCACCTGCGTGGCCTTGCGCAGACCTTGCTGGCCCATCAGCGTGATGTACATCCACGAGATCGGCAGGATGCTGGCGCTGCCGTAGGGCGCGGCGGAAACCATCCCGCCCATGCTCTTTTGAAACGTGCGGCCATGGGTGGCTTCTTGATTTTCGCCGGCAGGAACGCCGGCACCCAATGACGTCCGTGGCAGGAACGGCGCAAGGTGCGACTTCACCGCACACGGACCGACGCCCGGGCCGCCACCGCCATGCGGAATGCAGAAGGTCTTGTGCAAGTTAAGGTGCGAGACGTCCGAGCCCCACTTGCCGGGCTTGGCGACGCCAACCAGCGCATTCATGTTGGCGCCATCGGTGTACACCTGGCCGCCGTGCTGGTGCACGATCTCGCAAATGCGCACCACGTCTTCCTCGAACACGCCGTGAGTGGAGGGATAGGTGATCATCAGCGCGGCAAGGCGATCGGAATACTTTTCCGCCTTGGCGCGGATGTCCTCGATGTCGACGTTGCCGTTGCCGTCGCACTTGGTCACCACCACCGTCATGCCGCACATTTGCGCGGACGCCGGATTGGTGCCGTGCGCGGATTCGGGAATCAGGCAGATATCACGCCGGTCTTCGCCGCGCGAACGATGGTAAGCACGGATGGCAAGCAGGCCGGCGTATTCGCCTTGCGCGCCGGAGTTCGGCTGCAGGCTGACCGCGTCATAGCCGGTGCACTCCACCAGCATGGCTTCGAGTTCATCGATCAGTTGCCTGTAGCCTTGTGTCTGCTCGGCCGGCGCCAGCGGATGGATGCCGCCGAATTCCGGCCACGTCACCGGAATCATCTCGGCGGTGGCGTTGAGCTTCATGGTGCAGCTGCCAAGCGGGATCATGGTGCGATCCATCGCCAGGTCCTTGTCGGCCAGCGAGCGCATGTAGCGCAGCAATTCGTGTTCGCTGTGGTGCGTGTTGAACACCGGATGCTGCAGGAACGGCGTCTTGCGCAGCAGTCCGGCCGGGAGCGCGTCCGGCGTGTTGGCGTCCACTTCGTCGATATCGTCGAGGCTGGCGCCGAACAGTTCGGCCAGCGCCAGCAATTCGGCGCGCGTGGTGGTTTCGTCCAGGCTGATGCCCACGCTCTGGCCGTGGATCTGGCGCAGATTGATGCCTTTGCTCTGGGCCTTGGCATGAATCGCGTCAGCGTCGACGTTGGTCACATGCAAGGTATCGAAGAAATCGGTGCCGACGGACAGGCTGGCACGGCGCAAGGCGGCGGCAAGAATGACGGCAAGGCGATGCGTGCGGCGCGCGATGCGCTGCAGTCCTTGCGGGCCGTGGTACACCGCGTACATGCTTGCCATCACCGCCAGCAGCACCTGCGCGGTGCAGATGTTGGAAGTGGCCTTTTCGCGGCGGATATGCTGCTCGCGCGTCTGCAACGTAAGGCGATAGGCGGGCTTGCCTTCCGCGTCCACCGACACGCCGATCAGGCGCCCCGGCATCGAGCGCTTGTATGCATCGCGGCAGGCCAGGTAAGCGGCGTGCGGGCCACCGAAACCGAACGGCACGCCGAAGCGCTGGCTGTTGCCGATCACGATATCCGCGCCCCAGGAACCTGGCGAGGCGATCAGCGTGAGCGCGAGCAGGTCGGTCGCCACGGCCACGATGCCGCCACGCGCATGCACCGCATCGGCCACGGCGCGGTAATCGTGGATCTGTCCAAAGGTATTCGGATACTGCAGCAGCACGCCGAAGCAATCCACGCTGGAAGCCTGCGCGGCGTCGCCGACCTGCACTTCGATGCCGATGCCGTCGGCGCGCGTATGCAGCACTTCCAGCGTCTGCGGATGCACATCGTTGGCGACGAAGAAAACGTTGGACTTGGACTTGGCCGAACGCTTGGCCAGCGTCATCGCTTCGCCCGCGGCGGTGGCTTCATCCAGCAGCGAGGCATTGGAGATATCCATGCCGGTGAGGTCGGCCACCATGGTCTGGAAGTTGATCAATGCTTCCATGCGGCCCTGCGAGATTTCCGCCTGGTAGGGCGTATAGGCCGTATACCACGCAGGATTTTCCAGGATATTGCGCAGGATGACGTTCGGCGTCAGCGTGCCGTAGTAGCCCTGGCCGATGAAGGTCTTGAACACCTTGTTCTTGCGCGCGATGGCGCGGATCTTCGCCAGCGCTGCTTCCTCGGTGATGCTTTGCGGCAGCGCCAGCGGCTGCTGCGACTTGATCTGGCCCGGCACGATGGCATCGGTCATCGCTTCCAGCGAGGCATGGCCGATCACGTGCAGCATCTGCGCGATCTCGGCGTCGTTGGGACCGATGTGCCGTTCAATGAAGGCGTGATGGTGTTCGAGTTCGCGCAGCGAAGGAGAAGGGGTCTGGCTCATGGCAAGGGCGTCCGAAGAACGCGTGCAGGCCGCACGCGGGGCGCCCCTCTGTCCTTTTGCCTGAGAGTTTGGAAGCGGGCAGGCATGCGCCTGTGCTTCGTGCCCCTTCGGCGCCGGATTCAACCGGTCTCTCCAGAGTCTTGGTCCACGGCGGTATGGGGCCTGAGCGATTACGGGCGTTGCGCCTTCGGCAGCGGGTTTTGGCCGCTTCTCCCACCATGTACATCAAGCCGGTGATTATACCCCGCACAGGACTTTGCGCACTGCCGCCGACGCGGCGGCAGGAGTAGCTTCGGGGTTCCTCCCGGGCGCATCGCTGCGCATGTGCCAGACCGCTGGGGCGCCATGCATGAACAAGCCACCTTTCCGCATTGAACAACTGGACCATGTCGTGCTGCGGGTCTACGACGTTCCGACCATGCTGGCCTTTTACTGCGATGTGCTTGGTTGCAGCGTGGAGCGCCGGCAAGAGGAGATTGGCCTGGTGCAACTGCGGGCCGGCCAATCGCTTATCGACCTGGTCGGCATCGACGGCAAGCTGGGGCGCCACGGTGGCGCGGGGCCGGCCACGGAAGGGCACAACATGGACCATCTATGCCTGAGCATCGAGGGTTACGACGAGGCGGTCATCGCCGCCTACCTCAAGGCGCACGGCGTGCCGGTGGGCGATATCGGCATCCGCTACGGCGCAAAGGGCGAGGGGCCGTCGATTTATCTGTTTGATCCACAAGGCAACATGGTCGAGCTGAAGGGGCCGCCGATGCATCCGGCGGGCTAGCGGGGCGAGGCTTCAAACTATCGTTCTAAAAAAGCATGGGCCATTGGTCATGCATTTAACGTTTGTGACGCAGTACTCGTTATAATGCGCGTTCCCCAGGGCGTTTGTGTGCCGTTCGCTATGTCGGCGAACGCGATACGCAAGCGTGTGCGATCCCGCGAAGCGATTCCCCCTCGGCATTCGCGCCGGATTTCACGACAGTTTTTGTTTGATTGAATGCGCGGACCCCGCGTGCGCCGGCGTGTGCACGCCGGCCGGTCCGGCTGCTCCTGGTGCGAGCAAGGAGTTCGAAGCATCGAACCGGCTTCCCCTCGGTCGATGGATTGCCGCGACGGTATTCGCGATGCAATCCAAGGCAGATCGGAGAGCTTGCGCTTCCGTGTGCAAGGCTGCGTTTGGCCAGGATGGCCAAACCGTTATTACCGCGCTGCCGAGGCGCTCTCTGCCAAGGAATTCGAAGGCGATTCAACGTGTCGCGAACGGTCATGGAGATGGCCGCGTGCGCTTGTGGTTCGAGGGTGTCGTTGTGTGTGAATCGGAACGTTCAGCACGATCATTCGATGGCGATAACGGCGCGGATCCCGCGGCGGTGTCGGATCGCGAAGTGGGCGACTTGCTCAGCAATCTTCCTTCCGCGCATGGAGCGCGGATGGTGCGGCCAGCGATTGCCGGACCCGGCCTGGAAGGCCGCTGGCCCGGCTGGAAGCGGCGTTTCAACGACCCGGCAAAGCGCGCGCGCCGTGCCGCGCGCGTGATGCGCCACATCCGCTTCGTGTACTTCGCCCATGTGGACGACGATAGTCTGTTCGGCGAATACCACCACGAACTGGTCACCGCCGAAGTATTGCTGGACCGCGTGCTCGCCGCGCGGGCCTCCGGCATGAAAGCCGTACATCCGCATTTGCACGGCGATGTGGAAGGGCGGCTCTTCAGCCGCCCGCCGCGCGGCAGCTTTGCGCAGGTGACGCCCGAGTACATTCGTTGGTATGGCCGCGACGGCGCGCGTCGCGACATCCCCATGGTGCGCGAAGACCTGGCGATCGAATTGATGGACGAATACGCCTGCAGCTATGACGATGCGCTTGACCTTGCCGCGCGCCAATCCGGAGCGCTGCCGCGCGTGGAGCAAAGCTGGCTGCTGGCGCGCGCCAGGACGCCGATTTACTGCCGTCCCTTGCATGCCACCGAATTCCGGCAACTGGTGAAGGCTATCGAGGCAGCGCACAGCGTTCCTGGTGGCGACATCATCGTGGCGCGTGCCAACCCCGAAATCGCTCGCGTCGCCGCCGCCACACTCGGTGCGGTCATGGACGACTATGTAGAAACGCCATTCGAGACACCGGTATTGGCGCAGGCATTCGCCGAATTCCACCGCGCGCACCTGCGCCGTGTCGCCGCCGCATGCCCTCCCGGATTACTGCCGCTCCCAGGCAATGGCGTGCTCGGCTGGTTCTCCGCCAAGCGCGCGCGCATTCATGCGGAAGTCCAGGCGCGGCTCGCTTCGCGTTAGTCGGCGTCGACTAGTGCGTGGCCTGCGCCACGCACTCACGCCTGACGGTTACGCAACGCTAACGCAGGCTAAGCCAATAGTGCGAACAGGCCCTAGGCGGATGCCATCACTGCGCTGATTTTATCGAGGTCAGCCTGGGTCGCCGGGTTATAGACGATCATGCTGAGTTCGGGGCGCCCATCGACGGCGAAGGCCGATTGCTCGAAGGCGAAGTTTCCGAACACCGGATGCTTGATGTGTTTGACGGCTTCGCCATAAGTGTGAATGTGGTTTTCGCGCCACATGGTCTCGAAGTCCGCGCTTCGGCGGCAAAGTTCATCGACGAGATCGCTGACCGCCGACGCGGCTCCGGCACGCGCCACGTCGGCGCGGAATGCGCTCACCACGAAGCGCGCCACGCTTTGCCAATCGTATTGCGCCGCCCGTACCCGGGGATCGAGGAAAATGTGCTTGAGCACATTGCGATCTTCCGGCGGCATCGCGCCGTAATCGACCAGCAATGCTGTCGCCGCCTTGTTCCACGCCACGATGTCCCAGGTCGCGGTGCGGATGAAAGCCGGGCATGGGTTGAGGCGATCAAGCACGCGCTGCAGGCGCGGCGTAACGGCGCCGCGTTGTTGGTACCGCACTTCGGGCGGGTGGCCGAGACCGAGCAGGAACACATGCTCTCGCTCGGCGTGCGTCAGCATCAGGGCTTCGGCAATGCGGTCGAGCACATCGGCGGAAGGCGCTCCGCCACGTCCTTGTTCGAGCCAGGTGTACCAGGCGGTGCTGATGTTGGCGCGCTGGGCGACTTCTTCACGACGCAGGCCGGGCGTGCGGCGGCGTTTCGCCGTAAACCCGAGCGCGGCCGGATCCAGCTTGCTCCGGCGATCTTTGAGGTAAGTGCCAAGCAGGTTGGATCGCGCAGTGCCTTCGCTCATCCTGGTAGTCGCCATAACACGATAAGGTCACTACTTTACCGCGATAACGCGAAGCGCCATGGTGTGTCGACTGAAACGTGGAGAGTGCTCATGCGTGTATTCGTAACCGGTGCGAGCGGCTGGGTGGGTTCGGCCGTCGTCGAGGATTTGCTTGCGTCGGGCCATCGCGTCGTGGGACTGGCGCGTACCGAGGAAGGTGCAAAGAAGGTCGCGGGCTTGGGTGCCGAAGTGCTGCGCGGCACATTGGACGATCTGGATGTACTGCGGCAGGGCGCTGCGCAAGCCGATGGCGTGATCCATACCGCATTCAATCACGACTTTTCGAAGTTCGCGGAAAACAGCGAGCAAGAGCGGCGTGCGATCGAGGCCATGGGCAGCGCTCTGGCGGGTTCCGGCCGTCCGTTTATGGTGACTTCCGGCGTGGCCTTGCTAGCGCCAGGCCGCGTGACGACCGAGCGCGACACCACCCGTGTCGCTACCGAATCCTTCCCGCGCTCGCCCGAGAGCACGGCCGGTGCCTTCGTGGAGCGCGGCGTGCGCGTCTCGGCGATCCGCCTGGCCCCGACCGTGCATGGCATCGGCGATAAAGGCTTCGTACCGCGCCTGATCGAGATCGCTCGCGAGAAAGGTGTCGCGGCGTATGTGGGGGATGGCCGTAATCGATGGCCCGCCGTGCACCGGGTGGATGCCGCGCGCCTGTACCGGCTGGCGTTGGAGCATGGCGCAAGCGGCGGGCCGTTCCATGCGATTGCCGAAGAAGGCCTGCCGCTCAAGGAGATCGCCGAAGCCATCGGTCGCGGCTTGAACGTCCCGGTGACGTCGCTATCGCTCGACGAGGCGACGGAGCATTTTGGCTGGTTCGCACGCTTTGCGAGCGTCGATTGTCCCAGTTCCAGCGAACGGACCCGCGCCTTGCTCGGCTGGACGCCCGAACATCCCACCCTGCTTGCGGATATGGCAAATCCCGCTTACTTCGCAGCGTCGCACGACTAGAAGACGCAGAACATCCACGCCAAGGAAAACGCGCGTGACCGGTACGCCCGTATCGTTGGACGGCCAGCGCGTTATCTCGTTTCTGCGAGCATGCCGGCTCGTTCGGTCATCTGCCTCGGCGGCAGGAAGCTGGGCCATGCCCATGCCGGCAACCACGCGCGACATCGACCTGGCACCCGGACGTGATCGTATGCCCAGGCATGGCGTTGACGGAACATACCCGGCAAATGCCCGCGCGAAAGTCTGCGGGGCCTACTACGCTGGACAACTGCCATTGGCGCGCGGAGGCACGCCAGAAGAAGCAGGCTTGGCGTAGGTCTAGCTCATACCTGACCGGTCCAGGTCTTGCCGGTGGATGCGGCGGCTTGGGGAACCTGCGCGTCTGTGTTTCGACGGTCAAGGCTCGAATCGCCATGCTGCATCGCAGTACGGCTGTCACATAAATAACGCCTGTTTCGTCGCGCCGATACGCTAAAGTCAGCCATGCAGTGACGTGCTTTCTGTCCATGACTCATGCACAGGGGAGATCACCATGACTGCTGTACCCGAAGCTGTACTGGCGTCCGCAGGACGTGCGCCGGGGAGGTTGGCAAGGGAGCGCACCGTTGCCGGACCGCGCTTCAATCGCTGGCTGGTGCCGCCGGCGGCTTTGGCCATCCATCTGTGCATCGGCATGGCCTATGGCTTTTCGGTGTTCTGGCTGCCGATGAGCAAGCTGGTGCCTGGCGCGCCCAGTTGCGAGCGCATCGGGTTCTTCGCGCAGCTGTTCGCCACCTCGTGCAACTGGACCGTGCCGGCGGTCACGCATATCTTCGAAACCTTTATTGCCATGCTCGGTATTTCCGCCGCCATCTGGGGCGGCTGGCTGGAGCGCGCCGGGCCGCGCAAGGCGGGCGTGATCGCCGCGCTGTGCTGGGGCGGCGGACTGGTGCTCGGCGGCATCGGCGTATCGATGCACCAGTTGTGGCTGGTGTTCCTGGGTTGCGGCGTGCTGGGCGGCGTAGGCCAGGGCTTGGGCTATATCGCGCCGGTATCGACCTTGATCAAATGGTTTCCGGATCGCCGCGGCCTCGCCACCGGTTTCGCGATCATGGGCTATGGCGGTGGCGCCATGATCGGCGCGCCGATCGCGGTGGCCCTGATGGCACGCTTCGCGCATGGCCAGATCCCCGGCGTGGCGAGCACGCTGGTCGTGATGGGCGTTCTGTACGTCATGGCCATGTCCGCCGGCGCCTTCGGTTTTCGGGTGCCGCCGAACGGTTGGACGCCGGCAGGATGGGCAGCGCCGGCCGCCGCCGGCAGGCTGGTGACGCGCCACCATGTACACCTGAACCGCGCGTGGAAAACGCCACAGTTCTGGATGATCTGGATCGCCTTGTGCATGAACGTGACCGCTGGCATCGGCGTGATTTCCATGGCCAGCCCGATGCTGCAGGACGTGTTCGGCGCGCGTCTGCTGGGGATCGCTACGGCAAGCGCATTGACCGTCGCGCAAAAGGCGGCGATCGTCGCGGCGGCGGCGGGACTGGTCGGCTTGATCAGCCTGTTCAATAGCCTGGGGCGTATTTTCTGGGCCTCGACCTCGGACTTCATTGGCCGCAAGAACACCTACATCGTGTTCTTCGTGCTGGGCATCTTGCTGTACTGCGCATTGCCCACGCTGGGGCACATGGGGCTGGCGGGCATGTTCGTGATCGCGGTCTGCGTAATCCTCTCCATGTACGGCGGCGGCTTCGCCACCGTGCCTGCTTACCTGGCGGATATGTTTGGCACACAGATGGTGGGTGCCATTCACGGACGCCTGCTCACGGCGTGGTCGGTGGCGGGCGTGGTCGGCCCGTTCCTGATCGCGGCCCTCCGCCAGGCGCAGCTCGATGCGGGCGTGGACAAGAGCCTGGTCTACGATCGCACGCTGTATATCCTGGCGTGCCTGCTGCTGGTCGGCCTGGTCGCCAATCTGCTGGTCAAGCCAGTCAAGGAAGCGCACCATATGACCGACGAGGAACTCGAGCGCGAACGCTCGCTGCAACACGAGGCGCCGCATGTCACGGCCAGCGCCGCGCTGGCCGCCCGTGGCAGCTTCGGTGTGGTGGGTATCGTGGCGTGGGCGCTGGTAGGCATCCCGTTCCTGGTCGGCGTGTGGATCGCACTCAGCAAAGCCGCCGCACTGTTTTAATACGATAAGCAGGCTCCCGCATGAAACCCGCCAAGAACGCCGCATCGCTGCCGCCGATCGACGACACGTTGCGCGATGCGGTGCTGCAAGTCACCGGCCGCCTGAAGGACCGGCCCGGCGCCTTGCTGCCGGTGTTGCACGGCATCCAGGCCGAGCTGGGCTACGTGCCGGAGCAGGCGGTGCCGCTAATCGCGCGGGAAATGAATCTTTCGCGCGCCGACGTGCATGGCGTGGTGACCTTCTATCACTACTTCCGCACGCATCCGGCGGGCAGGCGCACCATCTATTTGTGTCGCGCCGAATCGTGCCAGGCCATGGGCGCGGCAAAGCTCGAGCAGCATGTGAAACGGCGGCTGGGCGTGGATTTCCATCAGACCACCGCCGATGGCGCATGGACGCTCGAACCCGTTTACTGCCTCGGCAATTGCGCGTGCTCGCCGGCCATGATGGTGGATGACCATTTGCAGGGCAGGGTGACGCCGGCCGGCTTCGATGCATGGCTGCAATCGGAGACACCATGAGCGTAACGGTTTACGTGCCGCGCGATGCCGGCGCCCTGTCGCTGGGCGCCGAAGCAGTGGCGAAGGCCATTGCGGTGGAGGCTGAATCGCGGCAGCTCGATGTGCGCATCGTGCGCAACGGTTCGCGCGGCCTGTACTGGCTGGAGCCGATGGTGGAAGTGCAAACCGCGCGGGGGCGCGTCGCATATGGCCCGGTGCAGTGGACGGATGTGGCGGCCTTGTTCGATGCCGATTTCCTGCATGGCGGCGAGGACGTGCTGGCGCTGGGAACCACTGAGGACCTTCCCTGGCTGAAAAGCCAGCAGCGCCTCACCTTCGCGCGCGTTGGCGTCGTCGATCCGCGCAGCCTGGACGATTACCTTGCGCATGGCGGTTATCGCGGCCTTGCCGCGGCCTTGCGGATGGAGCCGGCCGCCATCGTGCAGTCGGTGACCGATGCGGGCCTGCGTGGACGTGGCGGCGCCGCGTTTCCGACCGGCATCAAATGGAACACCTGCCTCGGTGCCGGCGCCGACCAGAAATATATAGTCTGCAATGCCGACGAGGGCGACTCCGGCACCTTCTCCGATCGCATGCTCATGGAAGGCGATCCGTTCGCGCTGATCGAAGGCATGACCATCGCCGCGCTGGCGGTGGGCGCCACGCGCGGCTACATCTACCTGCGCGTCGAATACCCGCACGCGCAGCGTGCGCTGCAAGCGGCTATCGACGCGGCCAACGCCGCCGGTTATCTCGGCGACGCGCTGTGCGGCAGCGGCAAGGCGTTTCAGCTGGAAGTGCGCATGGCCGCCGGTGCCTACATCTGCGGCGAAGAGACTTCGTTGCTGGAAAGCCTGGAAGGCAAGCGCGGGCAGGTGCGTTTCAAGCCGCCGTTGCCGGCGATCCAGGGCCTGTTCGGCAAGCCCACCATCATCAACAACGTGATCACGCTGGCGACCGTGCCGATCATCCTGGAGCGCGGCGCGGCGTTCTACCGCGACTACGGCACGGGCCGGTCGCGCGGCTCGCTGCCGCTGCAACTGGCCGGCAACATCAAGCGGGCGGGCCTGGTGGAACGCGCCTTCGGCGTGACCTTGCGCGAACTGATCGAGGACTACGGCGGCGGTACCGCCAGCGGCCGGCCGGTGCGCGCAGTCCAGGTGGGCGGGCCGCTGGGCGCCTATATCCCGGCGTCGCAACTGGATACGCCGATCGACTACGAAGCCTTTGCCGCGATCGGCGGCATGGTCGGGCATGGCGGCGTGGTGGTGTTCGACGATAGCGTCGACATGGCCGCGCAGGCGCGCTTCGCCATGGAGTTCTGCGCGATCGAATCCTGCGGCAAATGCACGCCTTGCCGGATCGGTTCCACGCGCGGCGTGGAAGTGATCGATCGCATCCGTGCGGGCGATGCCGCCGAGCGCGAGCGCCACGAAGCGCTGCTGCGCGACCTGTGCCAGACCATGGTCGCCGGGTCGCTCTGCGCGTTGGGCGGCATGGCGCCGTTCCCGGTACTCAGTGCGCTGGATCATTTTCATGAGGATTTCGAAACGGGCCGGCCAGCGGTTCTGCCATGAGCGCGCGGTTGCCTCGTGAATCGTGGTGCGGTGTCCCGGTTGCGAAAGCGCAGGCGCTTCATCCGCAGCGAAGCGGATTATCCCGCTTTGTTTTTTGCTGCAAGGCAGTGATTGTCCGCTTTCGCGCAATAGCGGACAGCCAAGTTGGTTGAGGAGGTAATCGAGCATGCTCTCCATCGTCGAAATCGATCGCGGTACGCCTGCCGCCATCTCGGCCCAGCAGATCACGCTGGAGATCGACGGCCGCAGCATCAGCGTGCCGGAAGGTACCTCGGTGCTGCGCGCGGCCTCCCAGGCCGGCATCAGCATTCCGAAGCTGTGCGCCACCGATATGCTCGACGCCTTCGGTTCCTGCCGCCTGTGCCTGGTTGAGATCGCCGGCCGCAAGGGCTATCCCGCCTCCTGCACCACGCCGGTCGCGGAGGGCATGCAGGTGAGTACGCAGACGCCCAGGCTGGCCGAGATCCGCCGCGGCGTGATGGAGCTGTACATCTCCGACCATCCGCTGGATTGCCTCACCTGTCCGGCGAACGGCCATTGCGAATTGCAGGACATGGCCGGCGTGGTGGGATTGCGCGAAGTGCGCTATGGCTATGACGGCGAGAATCATGTGCATGCGCGCATTGCGGCGCGCGAAGATCACCCGGTTCCCAATCCACGCTATGCCCCCAAGGACGAATCCAATCCCTACTTCACTTTCGATCCGTCCAAATGCATCGTCTGCTCGCGTTGCGTGCGCGCCTGCGAGGAAGTGCAGGGCACCTTCGCGCTGACCATCCAGGGGCGCGGTTTCGAATCGAAAGTCGCGGCCAGCCAGGACAACCGTTTTCTCGATTCCGAATGCGTCTCCTGCGGCGCCTGCGTGCAGGCTTGCCCCACCGCGACGCTGTCGGAGAAATCGCTGATCGATCGCGGCCAGGCCGAGCACAGCGTCACCACTACCTGCGCCTACTGCGGCGTTGGCTGCAGCTTCCGCGCCGAAATGAAGGGCGAGGAAATCGTGCGCATGGTGCCGAACAAGGACGGCCACGCCAACCACGGGCACTCCTGCGTGAAAGGCCGTTTCGCGATCGGCTACGCCACGCATCCGGATCGCATCAACACGCCGATGATCCGGCAGAAAATCAGCGATCCCTGGCGCATCGTCAGCTGGGAAGTGGCGATCGCCCACGTTGCCAGCGAGTTCAAGCGATTGCAGGCGGCCTACGGCAAATTCTCGGTCGGCGGCATCACCTCCTCGCGCTGCACGAACGAGGAGACTTACCTGGTGCAAAAGCTGGTGCGCGCCGGCTTCGGCAACAATAACGTCGACACCTGCGCGCGCGTCTGCCATTCGCCCACCGGCTACGGCCTGAAGGCAACGCTGGGCGAATCGGCCGGCACCCAGGATTTCGATTCGATCGAACATGCCGACGTGGTGCTGGTGATCGGCGCCAATCCCACCGATGCCCACCCGGTGTTCGGCTCGCAGATGAAGCGGCGCCTGCGCGCGGGCGCCCGGCTGATCGTGATCGATCCGCGTCGCATCGACCTGGTGCGCACGCCGCACATCAAGGCCGACTATCACCTCAAGCTCAAGCCCGGCACCAATGTCGCCCTGCTTAACACGCTGGCCCACGTGATCGTCAGCGAAGGCCTGGTCGACGAAGCCTTCGTCGCCGCCCGTTGCGAACGCCCGGCATTCGAAAAGTGGCGTGCGTTCGTCGCGCAGGATCGATACAGCCCGGAAGCAATGGAAGCGGAGACCGGCGTGCCGGCTGCGCTGGTGCGCGGCGCCGCGCGGCTGTATGCGAGCGGCGGCAACGCGGCGATCTATTACGGCCTGGGCGTGACCGAGCATTCGCAAGGCTCGACCGCCGTGATGGGTATCGCCAATCTCGCCATGGCTACCGGCAATATCGGCCGCCAAGGCGTGGGCGTGAATCCGCTGCGCGGACAGAACAACGTACAGGGATCGTGCGACATGGGTTCGTTCCCGCACGAATTCCCCGGCTATCGCCATGTCGGCGATGCGGCCGTGCGCGCATCGTTCGAAGCGGATTGGGGCGTGCCGCTGCACGACGAACCCGGCCTGCGCATTCCCAACATGTTCGAAGCGGCCATCGACGGCAGCTTCAAGGGCTTGTACATCGAAGGCGAGGATATCGCCCAGTCGGATCCGAACACCCAGCACGTTACCGCCGCCTTGCAGGCGATGGAGTGCGTGGTGGTGCAGGATCTGTTTCTCAACGAGACGGCCAAGTTCGCGCATGTATTCCTGCCCGGCTGCTCGTTCCTGGAAAAAGACGGCACCTTTACCAACGCCGAGCGCCGCATCTCGCGCGTGCGCAAGGTGATGGAGCCGAAGGGAGGCTACGCCGACTGGGAAGTGACGCAGCTGCTGGCGAATGCAATGGGTTATCCGATGGACTATCGGCACCCAGCCCAGATCATGGACGAAATCGCACGCCTCACGCCCACCTTCCACGGCGTGAGCTTCGACAAGATCGAGCGGCTCGGTTCGATCCAGTGGCCGTGCAACGAGCAGCATCCCGAAGGCACGCCGGTGATGCACGTGGACGAATTCGTGCGCGGCAAGGGCCGCTTCATGCTTACCGAGTACGTGCCGACCTCGGAGAAGGTCAACGCCAGGCACCCGCTGATCCTTACCACCGGGCGCATCCTCAGCCAGTACAACGTGGGCGCGCAGACTCGCCGCACCGCCAATGTGATGTGGCACGACGAGGACCGCCTGGAAATCCATCCGCACGATGCGCAAGAGCGCGGCATTCGCGACGATGACTGGGTCGGCATCGAAAGCCGCGCCGGCCAGACCGTGCTGCGCGCGCGCGTATCCGAGCGCATGCAGCCGGGCGTGGTGTATACCACCTTCCATTTCCCTGGCTCGGGCGCCAACGTGATTACCACCGAGAACTCGGACTGGGCCACCAACTGTCCGGAGTACAAGGTCACGGCGGTGCAGGTGACGCGCGTCAGCCAACCGTCGGAATGGCAGCGGCGCTACCAGGCATTCTCGACCGAACAGCAGGCCTTGCTCGATGCCGCCGAAACGCGCTGATACGCAAGCCGGCCGTGGCTACGCCATGCGCCGGGTCGATCGCTACCGTCGCGGCGAGCACGAGCAAGTGGACGATGCGATCACCGAAGAAGTTCCGGTCGCGATGGTCTACAACGACCTGCCTTTCGCCGTGATGATGGTGACGCCGCTGGACCTGGAAGACTTCGCGCTCGGCTTCTCGCTCAGCGAAGGCCTGGTCGCATCGCCGGCACAGCTGCGCTCGATCGAGGTGCGGTCGCGGCTGGAGGGCGTGGAACTGGCGATGCAGGTGGCATCGGATACTGTGCAGCAACGCGCCGGCCGCGGCGGCGAACGGCTGCTGCCTGGACGCAGCGGTTGCGGCCTGTGCGGCGCGCGCATGCTGGAGGATGCGGTGCGCCATCCCGCGCCGGTGGCAGAGGGACCGCGCATTGATCCGGCGTCATTGGAGCGCGCGCTCGAATCGATGCGCGCCGCGCAGCCGGTCAACGCCGTCACCGGTTCGGTGCACGCGGCAGCATGGGTCGCCGTGGATGGCGCGATCGTACTAGTGCGCGAAGATGTCGGTCGCCATAACGCGCTGGATAAACTGATCGGCGCCATGGTCAAGGCGGGCGTCGATGCGCAGCAAGGCTTCCTGGTGGTGACCAGTCGCGCCAGCTACGAAATGGTGACCAAGGCCGCGAGCGCGGGTATTACCTTGATGGCGGCGATTTCCGCGCCTACCGCCCTGGCAATCCATCTCGCGGAAGACACGCGCCTGACCCTGGTCGGTTTTGCGCGGCCGGGCAGTTACGTGGTCTACACCCACCCGCATCGTTTGTTGCATACGCCCGGAACGCACGCATGAATATCGAACGCCTGGTGGTCATGGTGAACGACATCAGCCATTACTTCGTGGCCGATCCCGACCGGGACGCGGGCGCGGCCGGCATTGCCGAGCACTTGAAGCGATTCTGGGAGCCAGGCATGCGCCGGACCATCGTGGCGCATCTTGCGCAAGGCGGCGCGGGCCTGGAACCGCTTGCCAGGCAGGGCGTGGAGCGATTGGCGGAACTGGATCGCAAAACCACCGATAGCGCACATTTCTAGGGATGCTCTGATCAATGCTACGTAGGCGTCACCAGCTCTGTCTGTTCGCAGACCATAGGTTCGTCGGCGCACGCGGGGAGGGTACATGGATGTACCCGGCTTTGAGGAGCGAGGAAGGCAGACTGGCTGTCTGTCGAGACGATGGACCGCAGGGGTGCGGACAGACAGAGCTGGCCCCAACATATTGAATTTAAAGCGATGGGGTGATGACCAGAAGGCACGCAGAGTGCGCCGCGCGGCTTGGCAAGACGGCCAGTCTTCCCGGCGCCGCACAACACACTCTGCGAGCCTTCTGGTCATCATGCCGCCTGCGTAGCATTGATCAGAGCATCCCTAGGACGTTTCGCGCCGCCAGTAGCGGATCGCCTCGGGCGGAAGCTGGATCGCGACGGATCGTGGAATGGGCCGGTCGCCAGCGACCGATACCCATAGTCGCCCCTGGCCGCAGCGCAATCCCAGCTGCGTCGTGCGCCCGATCACGTGCCTCACTTCGACCGAGGCAACGATCGCGGCGGGCGAGGTGTCTTCCACCAGGCGAACGGCTTCCGGTTCGATGGCCCAGTCGACGTCCGCGCCAAGTTCCGCCTGCTCCCCGACAGGCAACGATACGTTGCCTTCCGGCCACACCATCCGTCGTGCGCCGGGCCGGCCTTCGATGTAGCCACGATGCACGTTGCGATGCCCAAGCAATCGCGCCGCCGCGCCGCTGACCGGCTGCGCATAGACTGCTTCGGGTGCGCCGAGCTGGATGATGCGGCGGCCGTGCATCAATACCAGCCTATCGGCGACCGCGGCCAGTTGCGGATCGTGGCTGACCGCCAGAGCGGGAATGCCGAAGTCGTGCACTTCGGCGATCAGTTCGGCGATCACGTCGTCGCGGGTCACCGGATCGAGCGCGGAGGTCGGTTCGTCCAGCAACAGCAATTGCGGCCGGCGTGCCAGCGCGCGCGCCAGCGCCACACGTTGCTGCTGTCCGCCCGAAAGCGTGACCGGATAGCGTTGCGCGTAGTCGCCCATGCGCACCCGTTCGAGCAGTTGCATGGCCTGCGCGCGGCGTTGCGGCCCGCGCAGTGCGAAAGCCACGTTTTGCCAGGCGTTGAGATGCGGAAACAATGCATACCCTTGCGGCAAATAGCCCACTGCCCGATGCTGCGCGGGCAGGCCGTCGAACGGTTCGCCGCGCGCCGGCGCCAATCCGGCGATGGCGCGCAACAGCAGCGACTTGCCTTCGCCGCTCGCCCCCAGCAGGACGGTGAAGCCTTCCACCTCGAAAGCGGCATGCAATGCCACCGGGTGGGCGATGCGGTAGTCGACGCGCATCAGATCAGGCGCCGGCGCCGTGCGGCCAGCCCCAATGCCAACGGCAGCGGCATGGCCACCAGGAAAAACACCCATAGCAGCGGATACACCGCATCCAGGCCGACGTTCTGCAGATTCACCCACAGCTTTACCGGAATGCCTTGCGGGTAATACGCCACGATCAGCACCACGCCGAATTCCCCCAGCGCGCGCACCCAGGCGAGCGCGACAGCCGCCGCCAGCCCGAGTCGCGCCAGCGGCAGGCTGACATGCATGAAACTGCGCCACGGCGAATGCCCCAGCGTCAGGGCGATATGTTCCAGTTCGCGCGGTACGCCCTCGAAGGCGGCGCGCGCGGCGATCACGTAATAGGGCAGGGCACTGTAGAACTGCGCCATCACGAACGCGGGCGCGGAATTGGTCAATACGAGGCCGGCACGTTCCAGCACGCTTCCCGCAGGGCCGTATGGACCATACATGGCCGCCAGCAGCAGGCCCATCGCCAATGGCGGCGTCAGCAATGCCAGCAACAACAGGGCATCGATCAGCCATTTGCCGCGCACCGGATATCGCGCCAGCCACCAGGCAAGCGGCGTACCCAGCGCGATGATCAGCAACAGGGCGAGCAGGCTGTAGCCGAGCGATACCGCGATCGCGCTGCCGTCGCCGTCGACGAAGCCGAAATGGTGCCACGAGGTGATGAGCGCCAAGCCAATGAACGGAGCCGCCAGCAGCAACAGGGTCAACGCGCTCACCGCTGCCGGCAGGCGCGGGTGCGACGTGGCGGCGTTCATGGCCACGCTTCCCAGGCTTGCCTGAGTTGTCGGGCGAGGCCGTGTCGCTTCACAGGCCGTTACCGCGTGGCGGACTATAGCCGTGCTCGCGAAACAGTGCCTGTCCTTGCGCACTTTGCAGGAACGCCACGAAGTCGCGCGCCAATGCCGGTTGCTGCGCATTGCCGAGCACCGCGGCATAGAACACCAGCGGCTCTACGTGCAAGGCCTTGCCGTTGTCGAGCGTGATCGAGGCGCGGTCATACCATGGCGCCTGCAAGCCCGGATCGCCGAGATTGATTTCGTCGGGCAACTTGATGGCAGGCAGGTGGTGCGATCGCGCGGCGCTCAGGTAACCGATGGTGGCATCGATCTGGCCAGCCTCCAGGCGCGACATCAACGATGGTTCGCTAAAGATCTGCGCGGGGTTCTGCGCCTTGCCCGCGATGCGCTTGAGCAGATCCGGCCGATGGTAGTAATCGGCGGCCAACTGCAAGGTAAGCAATGCATTGGCACCTTGCGGATCGACGGCGGGATCGGTGCGGCCCACATGCAGGCCCGGTTCGGCCAGCACCTCGTACCACTTTTTTTCTCCGCGCGCCGCCGCCGCGAAATCGGCCGCGAAACGGCTGCGCGGATTGTAGGCAATCACCATTTGCGTGCTGGCGACCGGGACCGCCCGGGTGACCAGTCCCGCTTGCTTGAGTACCTGCATCGGTCCTGGCGTGATGGTGACGAACACATCCGCTTGCAGCCGGCGCGCGGCAAGCAGGCGTGCCAGGGCGTAGGAGCCCTGGCCAGTGCCCTGGTAGACGGCACGATGGGCATGCGCGAAAGCGGGACCGGCCGCGTTGTCCATGACTACGCCCATGGAGCCGGCATACGCGACGTGCAGCACCGGTTCGGTCTGGGCCATGACGGTTGTGCCTGCCAGGCACAACAACAGCGCAAGCATGTGCATGGCACAGTGGCGCACGAAAGCTTCTTTTCGCCCTTTCCCTTGCGGGAAGGGGGCTGGAGTGAGGGGGCGCTCCAGCGATAAACGAACATCGGTGCGCGATGCCCTGCTGGATATCTGCGCAAGCCCCAGCCCCTCACCTCGTTCCTCTCCCCAGAGGGGAGAGGAGGAAAAGCGGGAGGCGTAACGCATCAAAGATTGCGCGCGCCATCTCCCTCTCCCCTGTGGGGAGAGGGCTGGGGTGAGGGGCGGCTCTAGCGATAAACGAACATCGGTGCGCGATGCCCTGTTGGATACCTGCGCAAGCCCCAGCCCCTCACCTCGGTCCTCTCCCCAAAGGGGAGAGGAGGAAAAGCGGGGTGCGTAACGCGCCAAAGATCGCGCGCGCCATCTCCCTCTCCCCTTTGGGGAGAGGGTTGGGGTGAGGGGGCGCTCCAGCGATAAACGAACATCGGTGCGCGATGCCCTGCTGGATATCTTGGCAAGTCCCAGCCCCTCACCTCGTTCCTCTCCCCAGAGGGGAGAGGAGGAAAAGCGGGGTGCGTCGGGCGGCGTGTAACGCTTGCGTCCATCGCGATGGCGGCTGCGAAGGAACGAAGCAAGCTGGTTCGTCAATGACCATACATTCATGATGCATCTCCTTCCGCCGGTTTACGCAAACGCTTGCGTGCGCTGTCGCGCACATCCACGTCGAACAATAACTGCAGTGCATGGCCATCCGTCACCGCAAGCTCGAACTGCAATCCATCGCGTGACGGTAGCCGTTCGCTGAGTGCGCGGACCTGCGCCTCGGGCAGCTCGATCCGCCATCCGGCCTGGTGGCGCCGCCACGCGATGCATGATGCAAGCCGGACCTGCTGTGCTTCGACCTGGCCATCGGGTAGTTGCGTGCGATTTTCTACGGCATCGCCTGCCAGCAGCCGGGTCAGCTCGGTTTCGTCGATGCGCAAACGCAGGGCCTGGCCTTCCAGTTGCACTCTCATGCATGCGCCTCCCGCCAGCTTGCTTCGGTATTGCAGTCGAGCAACTGCGACGCCTCGTCCGCGTGAAGGATTGCCTCGCTGACCCCGACGCATGCTTGCAGCGCACGCAGCGCACGCTCGCGATGATCGGCGGCAAGCATCAGTTCGCTCAATGCTGCGCGGCAACGGTCATCCAGCCGCAGCCGCATCGGCAATACGTGGCCGGCGAACCGCACGCTTGCTGCCGCCGCCGCGGTGTCGCGCAACCGTTGCAGCAAGGCCGGCTGCAAGCGCGGCATGTCGACCGGAACGATCAGTAATTCGCCATCCGGGCAAACGGCGGCGATACTCGCGATACCGCCCAGCGGCCCCGCGTGCGGCGCGCCATCCGCGATGCCGTCGTAGCCGGGACGGTCGCCGCTGACTTTTACATCGTGCGCGCCGGCCGCCCGCAGCAATGCGATCTGTTGTTCGATCAACGGCCGCCCTTGCCACAGCAGCAACGCCTTGTCGCGGCCCATGCGCGAGGAGCGTCCCCCGGCCAGCACCACACCGGTCCAGCGTTGCGGTTCAATGACCATGCGGGTCCGCGCCATGTCGTGCAGCCTGCTCGGCGTCGCGATGTTCCTCGCACAGCGAGCAGCCTTCGCTCCACGCGCTGTCGCCGTCGAGGTAATGCTCCTGCTTCCAGATCGGTGCTTCGTGCTTGACCGCCTCGATCGCAAGCCGGCACGCACGGAAGGCCTCGTCGCGATGCGCGGTGCCGGCGGCTACGATCACCGCCAGGTCGCCGATGCCAAGATCGCCCCTTGCGTGCGCGATATACAAATTCATCGCCGTGCCGATTTCCTGCCGCGCGCGGGCGGCGATGGCTTCGAACGTGCGCAAGGCCAGCGGCTCGAACAAGTCGTAGCTGACACCGGTAACGATGCGTCCGAGATTGTGCTCGCGCACGCGGCCGATGAAGGTGGCGATGCCGCCGAAGCGTGGGTCGGAGACAAAGTCCAGCGCCGCGGCCGGATCCAGGCGCGCGTTGCGGATGTCGACGACGGCGGTGTAAGTATCGATAGGCACGGCTAGCCTCCGCTTACCGGCGGCAGGATCGCCAACTGGCCGCTCCCGGGCAGCGTGCGATGGTTGTGCAGGATTTCGGCCTCGCTGGCGAATGCGCAGCGCTGGATCAGGCTGGCGCTGATGGCCGGGACGTGATCGCGTACATGGGCTTGCAGCAGTTCGCGCAGCATGGCGATGGTGCAATGCTCGGGCGTTTCAAGTTCGATGAAGCCGTGCGGATCGGCGTCGCGCAAGGCACCGAACAAGGCAATGCGAACCTTCATGCGTCGCTCCGGCAAGGCAGCGGAAATTCCAGATGGCCGGGGCCATGCACATCGACCATGGCGCCGGCAGGCAGCGCATCGACGTCGGCCGGTATCGCCGCCCAGGCGTTAGCGTGGGCCAAGGGTCGGATGCGGTAAGACTCCTGGCCGTCGAGTACTTCGACGGCCAGCCGCCCTTGCGCATCGATATGCAGGCGGCTCTTCAAGAAAAAGCGCAGGCGCGGCTTTTTTTCGTAGGCGCGCAGCAACGGTACGCGGCAGGGCCTTTCGCGAGGCATGCCCAGCATCACCCGCAAGGCCGGCTCGACGAAGAAACGCAGGCCCACCGCCACCGCAATCGGATTGCCGGGCAGGCCGAACAACAGGACGTTCCCAGGCAGCCGCGCAAACAGCAGCGGTTTGCCCGGACGGATCGCCACTTTATGGAACAGCGTTCGCGCGCCCCGGCGCTCCAGGGCTTGCGGCACGAAATCGTAGCGACCCATGGAGACGGCGCCGCTGGTGACGATCACGTTGGCGCCAGCATCCAGCCCGCGCCGTAACGCGGCAGCGAACGCGGCGGCATCGTCGCCGACGGTTTCCTGATGCACCACGTCGGCGCCGGCCAGCGGCAGGCGCGCGGCGAGGAACGGCCCATTGGAATTGCGGATCTGTCCGGGCGACAGCGCTTGCGCGGGATCGTCGACCAGTTCGCGGCCAGTGCAGACCACGGCTACGCGCGGACGAGCGGCGACCGGTACTTCGGCGACCCCGAGCGCCGCCAATAACGCCAGCTGTTGCGCACGCAGCAAGGTGCCTGCGGCAAGCACGGTTTCGCCATGAGCTACATCGGAGCCGGCGCTGCGCACGTTCTGTCCTGGCCCCACGTCCGCCAGCAGCTTGATGCGGGCGCCGGTCGCCGACCGTTCGACCTGCTCGACCGGAATCACACGGTCGAGCCCATCGGGAATGCGGGCACCGGTCATGATTTCCCATGCGCCGTCGCGAGCGCAGGCAATGCCGTCGCCGGCGGCCTGCTCGCCTTCGATGGCCAATTCGGTACCGGCCGGAACCGTCGCGTCGCCGCGCAGTGCGAAACCGTCCATGGCCGAATTGTCGAAGGGCGGCAAAGCCGCTTCGCTGACGATTGGCGCGGCCAGCACGCGATCGAGGCACGCGGCGAGTGGACAGGCCTGCGTCGGCAATGCGCTGCTGTGCTCGAGCACGATGCGCAGCGCTGCGTCGTAGGCGAGCGCATCCTGGTTCATGCGTGCCCTCCGCCGGCGGCCATGCTCAGCGCGTGCGCGAGGATCGGCGCGAGGATATCCATGCCCTGCGCCACGGCCTTGCTACTGCCGGGCAGGGCGATGACCAGCGTGTTGCCGATCAGCACCGCCTGCGCGCGGCTCAGCCAGGCCATCGGGGTGTGCTGGCTGCTTTCGCTGCGGAACAACTCGCCGATGCCGTCGACATGGCGATCCGCCACCATGGCGAGCGCTTCGGGCGTGCGGTCACGTGGACCGATGCCGGTACCGCCGGTGCACAGCACCAGGCGGACGCCCATGGCAGCCAGTTGCCGCAGCCGCGCGGCAAGCGGTTCGGGTTCGTCCGGACGCAATTCGGCTTCGTCCACGATGGCGCCCAGTTCGCGCAGGCGTTCGACCAGCAGTGGTCCCGCGGTGTCCGTATAGTCGCCACGGCTGGCGCGATCGCTGAGCGTGATCACCGCCGCGCTCACCGCTTCCAGTCGCGTTACGGCGCAAGGCCGGTAATGCGCATGCTCGGCTTCGCTCATGCCTTCCGGATGCAGCCACAAGCCTTTCTTGCCGCCCTCCTTGAACAGCAGGCGCACGCCGCCGAACGACAGCGCGGGTTCCACCGGCTTGGTCAGGTCGTAGAGCGTCAGCAGCGCCGCGCTGGCGCCGGCCAGCGCTTCCATTTCCACGCCAGTGCGCGCGAAGGTGGCGACTTCGCAATACACGCGGATGGCATGGCGCGCGCGCACCGGTTCGCAGCGCACGTCGATGTATTCCAGCGGCAGCGGATGGCACAGCGGCATCAGCTGCGAAGCGTTCTTCGCGCCTTGCAGGCCGGCGATTTCGGCGATGCTCATCGCATCGCCCTTGGGCAGGCGGCGTTCGACGATTTGCGCAAACGCGGCAGCGCCGGCGCTCAATTCGCCGACCGCCACGGCGCGGCGCGCCGTGATGCGCTTGCGGCGCACGTCGGCCATGTGGAAATGGGCGCGATCCTCGCGCTCGTGCATGGGTCAGCCTCCGGTGGATGCGAGATGAGGGGTGATGCCGGTGCGGCCGTCATGCAGGAAATGGCCTTGCTCCTTGCGGCCAATCTGGCCGCCGAGCGCGCGCACCAGTTCATCGCGCTGTTCGTCCGCCTGCAGCAACGGGCGCAGCGGAATGCCGAATTCGCCGAACAGGCACAGGCGCAAATCGCCGGTGGCGGTGACGCGCAGACGATTGCAGCCGGCGCAGAAGTCCTGCGAGTAAGGCGCGATGATACCGATGCGGCCGGCATAATCCGGATGCCGGTATTCGCGTGCCGGTCCGGCGTCGGCAACGCGCGGCAACAGCTGCCAGCCCGATGCCTGCAATTGCGTTTCCAGGCTCTCGGCGCGGACATGGTGATCGCGGAAGAATGGCAGGTTGTCGCCGGTCTGCATCAGTTCGATAAAGCGCACGCCGGCATGATGCTCGCGCAGGTAATCGAGCCATGCCGGCAACTGCGCATCGTTGACGTCGCGCAGCAGCACGGCGTTGAGTTTGACCGGCAGTCCGGCGGCCAGCGCCATGTCCACGCCACGCAGGATGTCCGGCAGGCGATCGTGCCCGGTGATGCGCGCGAATACGGCCCGATCAAGGCTGTCCACGCTGACGTTGATGGCGTTGAGGCCGGCGTCCATCCATTCGCGCAGATGGCGGCTGAGCAGAGTGCCGTTGGTGGTCATCGCCAGTTTGGTAATGCCGGGTACCGCGGCGGCGGTGCGCAGGATGCCGGCAAGATCGTGGCGCACGCTCGGCTCGCCACCGGTGATGCGCAGCTTGTGCATGCCCAGTTCGGTAAAGCCGCGCAACAGGCGCGCGATTTCCGCCAGCGACAATGGCCCGGCGGCGTGCGGATCGGCGTGGTAACCGTGCGGCAGGCAATAGGTGCAACGAAAGTTGCACGCGGGTATGACCGATAGTCGCAAGTACGGAAACCGGCGGCCGTAGCGATCAGCCAGCGGGGACATGTGCTGTACTCCTTTCCAAGTGGGAGGCGGGCGCGTTTCCGCGTACACCCTGGTGGCCCGAAGACCACGGACACCAGGCCGTATTCCGTTGCCGGGAACCGCAGGCCGGATGCCTCGGAGTTGTGGGTTGATGGACAAGTGCAACTATCCGAGTATCCGCAGGTTACGTCCAGTAGCGGCGCGGTGGCGGCCAGGCGCCGTGAAAAAGGCGTGAGCCATACCCTTTGGAAGGGCCGGTGCTTTTTTATCAGCCAAGCTGGATAGCGCGCGTTACGGCGGCGAGGCGATCGCGCTGCGCAAGTATCAGCGCCAACTGGCCGAGTACCATCTGCGCCGTTTCATCGTCCACGCTGTCGGCCTGCGGCATCGCGGCTGGCGCCGCGTCGGCATTGCCGGCTGCCACGGGCGAGTTGGCTGCCAGCGTATCGGCGAGCTGTTCGAGCCTGCTGACTGCAAGATTGCCGGCGAGCGTCACGCCGTCGCGCGCCGGCGCGCCATCGATGCTTTGCCGATGCGCACCCAAGGCGGATATATGGCCCAGCATGGTATGCGCGAGGGTAAGGAAGCGGAGCAGTTCCTCGCTGCCGCGCCGTTGCCGATCCGGCTCGCGCAGCATGTTGGCAAGTACGCCGCTGAGCGCCGCATCGGCGTTATGCGCTTCGCGCCGCGCGATGCGATAGGCCAGATCGTCGCGCTTGCCATGCACGTATTGCGCGATGATCTGTTGCAGGTAGCGCGCATCGCTGCGCAGGGTGTTCGCCAGCACCTGGTGCAGTTGCCGTCCTTGCCAATCCGGCAGGACCAGGTAGATCGACAGCGCGGCGATGCCGGCGCCGATCAGCGTATCCAGCAGGCGCGGCCACATGACCGCGTAACCGTTGCCGGCCTGGTTGAAGCACAGCACCACGAACAGCGTGATCGCCGTCGTGGCGGTCGCATAGCGCCGCAGCCGGGCCGCGAAAAAAACCACGCCGGACACCACCACCAGCAGCAATTGCCAGGACGCGCTCGGCAGCAGATGCAGCACCGCCCAACCGACGATCACGCCGGCCACGGTGCCGGCTACCCGTTGCAGCATGCGCGCAAGGGTGGCGCCGTAGCTGGGTTGGCACACCAGCAAGGTGGTCAGCAGGATCCAGTAGCCGTGGCGCGTGTGCAGCAGCTGCAGCACGCCGTATCCGGCCATCAGCGCCAGCGCCAGCCGCACCGCGTGCCGGAAACGCGGCGAGCGCGGCGTCAGCTGGATGCCGATGCGGTGCCACGCTTCACGCAGGGATTGGGGACCGGGATTCTGCAACGCATCCTCGCCTTCGGCGGAAGCCGTCGGCGCCGGCTCGTTTTCCAGCAGTACCTGGATCGCCACGATATTGCGCAACAGCGCATCCAGCGAGCGCAGCAGCGATTCGGCCGGTGCTGGCCGGTATTGGCGCAATGCCTCGATCGACGCGCGCAGATCGTTTTGCGCGGCGCACAAGTTGGCGATATCGGCCGCAGTCCGCCGCAGTCGCAGCGCTTCGGCGTGTCGGCGGCACTGCTGCGCCTGCAACCGCAGGATATGTTCGCAGCGGAACAGCACGTCGCTGTGGTAGAACGCCTCGGCCAGCTCGGCATGCGGATAGTGTGAAGAGCTGACCCGTTCGTGGATGTCCTGGGCCTTGAAATAAAGCTGCAAGCGCGCCGCGGTGGCGCCGCGCGGACGGCGCATGCCGATGCGGTCGATCAGCACGATGCGCGTGTCGTTGAGCGCTTCCACTACCTGCTCATTGCGCATGGCCAGGGCCAGCAGCAGCGCGTCGCGGTCGATGCCGCGCACTGGCGTGAACAGCGCGGCCTTTCCGTCCAGGTAATCGGCAAGGCTGTCGAATACCCGGGCCAATGCCTGGCGCACGGCCAATTGCGGCGAGAGCATGCTCCACAGCAGCGATAACAGGCCGTATGCGAGCGCACCGGCGAGCAGTTGCAAGGGCTCGGTCACCGGGTTCGACGGCGGATGCGGCTGGTCCATGCCGATCATGGTGTAGACGGCCAGGATCAAGGTGCCGCCCGCGATCGTGGCGTAGCGCGCGCTCACCGCGCCAAGCATCACCAGCACGAACGTCATCAGGGGCAGCGCCAGGGCGAACGCCATCGGCCAGGGCAACAGCCATTCCACGGCGAACGCCACGCCGGCAAAGCACAGCAGTGTCATCAGCAGGGTAACCACGCGGCTGCGCCAGTGGTCTTCGGTCTCGGCCAGGGCACAGGCAATCACGCCGAGCATGGCGGGAATCATGGCGGAGGCATGGCCGCGCAACAGGCAATACAGGATCACGCCGGCAAGCGCGAGCAGCACCCGCAGGCATTCGGCGAAACGATCCGAGCCTTGCAGGCGGCGCCAGTAGTGGAGGAAAGAGAGGCGGGCAAGCATGCGGCAAGCATACGATGGTGCGTCGCACAATGCTCGTTCCTCTGGCCTTCCTCCAAATGGAAAGCGGCATCTGGATAACGCATGCGTTAGATTCAGGTGCCCACTGCCGCTCCGACCCGCATGTCCGCCAACCGCAACGCCTCTTCCGCCGCGTTCGAGCTTCGCGGCGTCAGCAAGCGCTATGGCGCCGTGGTGGCGCTGGACGATGTCTGGCTGCGTTTTCCCGCCGGCAGCGTCACCGCGCTGATCGGTAGCAGCGGTTCGGGCAAGTCGACCCTGCTGCGCATGCTGATCGGACTGGAATGGCCGGAGCGTGGCGAGGTGCGGGCGGACGGCCGCGCGCTGGAAAAAAGACAGGTACTGGAACTGCGCCGGCGCATCGGCTACGTGATCCAGGAAGGCGGCCTGTTCCCGCACCTCACGGCGCTGGGCAACTTGGCCTTGCTGCCTCATCACCTTGGCTGGAACCCGCAGCGCATCCGCCAACGCGCCGAACAACTGGCTACGCTGGCTCACTTGCCGCAAAGCGCGCTCGAACGCTATCCGGCGGAATTATCCGGCGGCCAGCGCCAGCGCGTGGCGCTGATGCGTGGCCTGATGCTCAATCCGGACGCCCTGCTGCTGGACGAACCGCTGGGCGCGCTCGATCCGCTGGTGCGCCACGAGTTGCAGGATGAGCTGAAGCAGATCTTCGAGCAGCTCGGCAAAACCGTGGTAGTGGTCACCCACGATATCGCCGAGGCGGCGTGGTTCGCGCAGCGCATCGTGCTGATGCGCCACGGCAAGGTGGTGCAGGATGGTTGCCTGGACGATTTGCGCGAGCGCCCGGCCGATCCGTTCGTGACCCGTTTCGTCGAAGCGCAGCGCACGCTGCGGGAGCGTTCGGCATGAAGCGGCTGTGGATCGCCGCGCTCTGCCTGCTGCTGCCTGCGTGGACACACGCCGCACCCGTGCGCATCGGCTCCAAGCAGTTCACCGAATCGGTGATCCTGGGCGAGGTGGCGCGGCTCGCCGCCCGCCAGGCCGGGGTGCCGGCCGAACACCGGCGCGAACTAGGCGGCTCCGCCATCCTGTGGAGCGCGCTGCTGCACGGCGATATCGACGCTTATCCCGAGTACACCGGCACGCTCACGCATGAGCTGCTCAAGAACGTGGCGCCGGATGCGGACATTCCCACCTTGCGCGCCGCGCTCAAGCCGTTGGGCATCGGCATCACCGATTCGCTCGGCTTCAACGATACCTATGCCATCGGCATGCGCGGAGATCGCGCGCAGCAACTGGGCATCCAGCGCATTTCCGACCTGGCGCGGCACCCCGGGCTGCACCTGGGGTTCTCCAACGAATTCATGAATCGAACCGACGGCTGGCCCGGCCTGCGCCAACGTTACGGGCTGGCGCAGGCGCAGGTGCGCGGACTGGATCATGCCTTGTCGTATCGCGCGCTGGTCAGCGGAGCGGTCGATGCCATCGATCTCTACAGCACCGATGCGGAGATCCCGTACTACCACCTGCGCACGCTGGATGACGACCGGCATTATTTCCCGCATTACGAAGCGGTCTACCTGTACCGCCTGTCGCTGCAACAGAGTTCCCCGGCCTTCGTGGCGGTCTTGAACCGGCTGGCCGGGCGCATCGACGAAGACGCCATGCGTCGTATGAATGCGCAGGTGAAGCGCAAGGGCGAGCAGGAAACCGTGGTGGCAGCGGGATTCCTCGGCGTGCAGCCGGATCGCGACAGCGCCGGTCTGTGGTCGCGGCTGTGGCAGCGCACGCTCGAGCATCTGCGACTGGTAGTGATCTCGCTGACTGCGGCAGTGCTGCTTGCGGTGCCGCTGGGCGTATTCTCCGCCCGCTCCAGGCGTCTTGGGCAAGTGATCATGGCGGCGAGCGGCGTGCTGCAAACGGTTCCGTCGCTGGCCATGTTCGTATTCATGATCCCGCTGTTCGGCATCGGCACCTGGCCGGCCATGGCTGCATTGTTTTTCTATAGCCTGCTGCCGATCGTGCGCAATACCTATGCGGGTTTGATCGGCATTCCCACCGACCTGCGTGAATCGGCTGCCGCACTTGGACTGCCGCGCGGCGTGCGTTTGCGGCGCGTGGAATTGCCGATGGCGCTGCGCTCCATTCTTGCCGGCGTGAAAACCGCCGCGGTGATCAACGTCGGCACCGCCACGCTCGGCGCGTTGATCGGCGCGGGCGGCTACGGCCAGCCCATCGTCACCGGCATCCGCCTGGACGATACCGGGCTGATCCTGGAAGGCGCCATTCCCGCCGCGTTGATGGCGCTGGCCATGCAGGGCCTGTTCGAAGGCGTGGAGCGATGGCTGACGCCGCGCGGCATGCGGATCGAGGCGCGCACATGATCCATTGCTCAGTGCCGCTGCTCAGTGCCGCCGACCGGCCTTCAGTGACGCGCCACCCTTGGCAGCCTGCATGCTTCGCTGCACGTCTTCGCGCGACGCGCGCCCAACGGCCGGCCACATGGCTGGATTTTCGGGGCGATATTGTTGCTCGCGCAAATTGACGGAGCTGGCGCCGGCCTGGTCGAGCAATTCGCAGGCATCATCCATCGACATTTCGCCGCGTAATTCGACGACTACCGTGGTGTGGCCGATCAGCGATGGATCGGGTACCTGTCGCGGAGAACGCGGTTCCGTCAGTCTACGCTTGTCTTTTTCTGCTCCGGTGGCGCGATCAACCCGCCCGGTGTGGCTGGCTTCGGAAATCACGCTGGTCGGCGCGCTGGAACTGGAAGGCGTGTCGTCGACGCTTTCGTCGAACGTCAACACGATCTGTTCACGCTGCAGGCCCGCCGACAACAGTTTTTCCGCCGCGGCGTTGGCTTCGAATTGGTTATCAAAGCATGCAACTACGAGTTCGGCCATGACATGCTCCCTTTCGTTCGTTCTGTGGCAAAGAACTCTAGGACCTCGACCATAACCCGGGCGTGAGCAGGCCGCGAAGCACCGGCGCAACATTATGCTTGCGTTCGCTTGCAGGACACGCAAGGGTCACGCCTGCGGTGATAACTATGCATCGCACTTAAACCGGAGATGCAGTGATGGATTTTCCAAATAAATTATCCATGGCGTCGCTGTTGGCGTTGATGGTGGCTTCACCTGCCTGGGCGCAGAGCGGCATGTCACCCAACTCGGCCGCCAGCGGCACCCGTTCGGCGCATACCACGCAGGACGTGCGCTTCGTGATGGCCGCTTCGGCGGCGGGCGATACCGAGATCATGGCCAGCCGCCTGGCGCAGAAGCAAGCGCAGTCGGCCAACGTCAAGACCTTTGCCGCCACCATGATCCACGATCACACCATGGCCAACGAACAATTGAAGGCGATCGCGCAAAAAGATGGCTACAGCATCGCCAGCATGCCGACGGAAACGCAAGAGGCCAACCTGGCCAAGTTGCGGCCGCTGCACGGCGCGGATTTCGACAAGGCCTACGCAACGATGATGGTGAGCGATCACCGCGATGCAGTCGCCCTGTTCCAGAGCGAATCCAACTCGGGTAACAACGCCGACCTCAAAGCCTTCGCGACACAGACGCTGCCGATCCTGCAGCATCATCTTTCCATGGCGACATCACTTTGATGGCGGCTGCGTTATGCCGGCACTGGCCGGGATGAGGCTGGGAATCGTCAGATAAAAGCCTGCGGCACCGGCGGTGTACCGACCGGATCGCCGATCGGCGGCGGCGATGGTTCCGGTTCGGTCAACGGCGGCCGCTCCGGAGTAGGCAGCGGTGGCTCGGGGTTGGGGCCGGGCGGTTCGGGTGCCGGCGGCTTGGTCGGATCGGGTTCCGGTGGCATATGCGCACGCAGGTCTGGCGCAGACACGGCGCCGGTCGCCGGTATCGATGGAAATGTGGAAGAGATAGTGCGATTCATGGCTTTATCCGCGCCTGCGCGGCACTTGCGGCTGATGGAGCGACTTTGACCGCGCGCATGTGCACGCGGGACGAAATCCTTGTGAGCGCACTCGTGCCATTTCTATCGCGACGCGCGTCGTACTCACGCGGCCATGGTCACCATCGCCGGTGCGGGAACTTCGTTCACGTCAATTCGACGATCTTTCACACGCGACGGCGACACACTCTGCGCGCATGCACTGGCCGAGGAGATACGTCATGAGCCACCCGTTCGTACTTGCCATGCCCTGGTGGCATTTCGTGTTGCGCGGCATCGGCGCCTACATCGCCATACTGTTCATGATGCGCATCGTGGGCAAACGTTCCTTCGGCGACTTGTCCACCTTCGATTTGATCGTGCTGGTGCTGGTCGGCGGTACGTTGCGCAATTCGATCGTCGGCCCGGATACGTCCTTTCCCGGCGGCATCATCGCGGTGGCTTCGATCCTTGCCGCCGACCGCGCGCTGGCGTGGATATGCACGCGCTCGACGTGGATCAACCGCGTGGTCGAAGGCCGCCCGACGGTGCTGGTGCACGATGGCGAAGTGGTGCCCGGCGCGCTGGAGCGTGTAAGCATGCCTGCGGCAGCGTTCCGGCGTGCGTTGCACGCGGCCGGCCTGGAGGACGTCGCAACGATCAGCATCGCCAGGCTGGAGCCCAATGGACGCATCACGGTGATCAAGCGAACGCCGTGAGTCGCCTTGACGACCCCTCGACGCCCTGACGAGTAAAGCTGATTTCGCTCTTACATCGGAGATGTTTCCATGCCTGAGAAGAAGACTCGCCAAGCCGCTGCCAAAGACAAGCGCGAAGGAAAATCGGCCAGTACCCAGGCCGGCGAATACGTGCACGAGGAGATCGAGCACGTGCGCAAGGGCAAGCACGGTGCGCGTTCGCCGCAGCAGGCGATCGCCATCGGCCTGTCGAAGGCGCGCCGTTCGGGAGTCAAGGTGCCGCGCAAGAAAGCATCGACCAAAAAAGCATCGACCAAGCAAGCGTCGGCCAAGAAATCAGCCACCAGGAAAGCGGCGCGAAAGAGCGCCAGCACCAACAAGGCCGCCGCGCATCGCAAGCGTGGCAGTACCGCCAAACGGGCTACCGCCAAGCGTGCGAGCAGCAGCAAGCGTGCGAGCGCTTCCTCGAAGGCGCTGCGCCGGGAAGGTTCGAGCGCGGCATCGAAGCGTTCGCTGTCGGCGCACGCCAAGCGCGCTTCGTCCAAGCGCAGCGCCGCGTCGCGTTCGGCGGCGGCCAAGAAGGCAGCGCGCACGAAAGGCGCAAGCGGCCGTTCCACGGCGGCAAAGAAGGCCGCCAAATCGAGACGTTCTGGCTCGTAAAGCGGCGCTGGCTGGCCCCTCCCGCCGACAGGGAGGGGCGTGGGGATATACCTTTCAGCTTGGCTGTTACTCCTGCGCGTTTGCCGACGAGGAGGCGTTCAATGCCGCCGCTACCGCCGCATCGCCGTTGACCAGTTCGGTCCACTTCAGTTCGATCCCTTTGCGATGAGCCTTCCTGGCGATCTTGATGCCCGTTGCATCGAGCACCACGGTATAGGCCTGGCCTTCGATGTCGATCTCGCGTCGCAGCGGTTTATCCAGCATGGTCGTCATAAGCAATCTCCGTGCACATGAAAGGAATGGCAGTTGCCGTCATGGAGCTTTGTTCAACACTGCAATGGCCGAATCGAGCGACTGCCCGATCGCGGCGATGCCCTCCCACGGGTCCTTGCGCAGCCGCGCCAAGCGCCGGGGCAGGGTGTGAATGGTGAAAGCATCGCCGCGCTCGATTTTCGATAGTTCTTCCCAGCGCAGTGGCGTGGCGACCGGAGCACCCTTGCGGGCGCGCAGCGAATAATTGGCGATGCTGGTGGCGCCGCGGCTGTTGCGCAGGTAATCCACGTAGATCTTGCCGGCACGTTTGGCTTTGCTGGCCGTGTCGACGAATTCCTGCGGATGCATCGCGGCCATGGTCGAAGCCATGGCGCGCGAGAAATCCTTGACCTGCGCCCATGGACAGCCGGGATTGAGCGGCACGACCACGTGCAGGCCCTTGCCGCCGGTGGTGCGCAGGAACGATTGCAACCCGATGCGGCTCAACAAGCCGCGCAGCAGACGCGCCGCGGCGACCACGCGCGCCCAGCCCACCTTGGGCGCGGGATCCAGGTCGAACACGATCCGGTCAGCGTTATCCGGACGCGCGGCGGTGGCGCCCCATACGTGGAATTCGAGCGTGCCGAACTGCACCAATTCCAGTACCGAGTCGGCGTCCCTGGCGAACAGGTAGACCGCTTGCGAACCTTTTTCCTCCTTGAGCCGCACGGTCCCGACGCGATGCAGGCCCTGGATCGGGTGTTTCTGGAAAAAGCAGGTTTTCTCCGCGCCTTCCGGACAGCGGATGATCGACAAAGGCCGATCCAGCACGCCCGGCAGCAGCCATTTCATGATGCTGCGGTAATACTCCGCCACTTCGCCCTTGGTGATGTTGTCGCTGGGGTACACCACGCGATCGGGATGCGTGATGGTCACCGTGTCGTTGCCGGCGGATGCGGCGGGAGCGCGGCCGGATACTTTCTTTGCCGTGCCGTGTCGGATGGCCGGGCTTGGCCCCGGGGTTGCCTTTGCGACGCGGCGATCGGGTTTCCTGAGGTCGTCCGGGGATTTGTCCATGCGCAAGGTCTTCAGGCTGGGTTGCCGCAACAGATGGTTGTTGCCGATGCCGCGGTAATACACCTCGGCGACCAGGGTGGGAGAAATCCAGCGTGCGTCGCGCAGCAGCGGATCAATATTCTTCAGGTTCGATGGCGCGTTCCGCGATGGATGGGCGGTGATCAAGCTGGCCGTCTCGGCCAGCGAACGATCGGAAAAGCCGGTGCCGACGCGGCCGGCGAAAATCCATCCGTCACGGCGTTGCGGATCGGGCCGTGCCAGCAACAGCGAACCGAATCCGCTGCGGCTGCCCTTAGGCGGCGTGTAACCGACTACCGCGAATTCATCGCCCTCCAGCCGTTTCGCCTTGATCCAGTCGCCGCTGCGGCCAGCGTGATAACCCGAATCGGCACGCTTGGAGATGATGCCTTCCAGCTGATGCTCCACGGCGCGCTCCATCGCCGCGGCGCCGTCGCCGCGCGTGTGCGTGCTGAGCGCCAGATGCCGGCGGCCATCGCCCAGCATGCGCTCCAGCAATGCTTTGCGTTCGACCAGCGTCACACGGGAAAGATCGTAGCCTTCGAAGTAGGGCAGGTCGAACAATACGTAGACCAGCGGACGCTGCGCTTCGCCCGCCAGGGTCTGCTGCAGGGCATTGAAATCGCTGCGGCCCTGGTTATCGGTCGCAATCAGTTCGCCGTCCAGGTGCGCCGATTCCAGCCCCAGCGATTCCACCGCTTGCAGAATGTCAGGTATTTTTTCATCCCAGCGCAGCGCATTGCGCGACCACAACGCGACTTTTCCCTTGGCGATGGTGGCCAGAATGCGGTAACCATCCCATTTCACTTCGTGGATCCAGTTGTCGCCGGCCGGTGGCTCATCGCGCAACTGCGCGAGCGCAGGCTTGAAAAACGCCGCGCTCGGAGATGCTTTTCTTGCGTGCGGTAATTTTTGCGCCCGCGTCAGCAACGGCGTCTTGCGCACGGCGGCGCGCTTGGCAGGTGGCTGGCGGACTCGTGCGGTCGATTTCCTGGCCGCGGCGCGCGTGCTTTCCGACCTGGCGGCCCGGCGCGTGCTCGCACGCATGTTTTCGTCCATCAGGTCGTCGGCTTCCACGTCGCTGGCGTAGGCATCATCGGCCTTGATCAGGAACCATGACGGCTGGCGCTCCTTGCGCCCGCTGCGCACGAGATGCCAGCCGCCCTTGAGCCGCTTGCCGAACAATTCGAAGTGCAGGTGGCCCTTTTCCAGTTGCGCCAAAGGATCGCCTGCGCTGGACCACACGCCGAGGTCGAACTGGTCCACGTGGCCCTTGCCGTAGCCTTCCTCGATATCGCCCTCGAAATCCGCATAGGCTACCGGGTGATCTTCCACTTCCACCGCCAGTCGCTTGACCTCGGGGTTGTAGCTGGGGCCTTTGGGTACCGCCCAGCTTTTCAGAACATTGCCGACCTGCAGGCGAAAGTCGAAGTGGCGGCGCGATGCGTGATGCAATTGCACCACGAACAGCGCGCGCTTTCCTTCCGGCACGGCGGCATCCGGCTTCGGTTCTTTGGTACTTTCGAAACGGCGCTTGCGCTGGTATTCCCGAAGGGTCACGAATGCTCCGCGATCTCATGGCGACAAGGTGCACGGTGACAGCCATGCGCAGATGTCGATGGATTCGCGCACACCGTGCAACTAACTTGCAACGAATAACGTCAAGGACAAGGCAACCGGATGTGACCGGGATGTTCGGCAGTCAGGCAGCGCGCATCTATCGAACCGATGCACCCTAGATCAGGCCCAGCTTCTGCTCGAGCTTGTGCGCATCGAACGGCGCCTTGACCTTGGTGTCGTTGTCGAAATAGCAATAGATGTCGCGGCCGGTGCGCCGGCGTGGGCTTTCCCCGCTGTGGCGCCTGGCGTCCCGGGGCTGGCGCCCGTGCTGCCAGGCATCGATATGCCGGCGCCATCGTTGCAGCGCGGCGTTCGTGTAGCCGCTGGCGTAAAGCTCCTTGTCGCCATGCAGGCGCAGGTACATGAAGCCGGCGGTGACGTCTTCCAGGAATGGCCATTTCCCGGCTGTGTCGGCCACCACCAGCGCCACATCGTGGCGACGCAGCTGCGCGATGAAAGCGTCGTCCTCGAAGCTTGGATGACGCACTTCCATCGCATGCCGCACGCGGCGCTTGCGGTCCGCCTTGATGCTGGCCTTGGCGATGGTACGGTCGTGCCGGCGCGCGATCGCGGCGAGTTGTTCGGTGTCGTGCGGCAACTGCGATAAGAACGTTTCCAGCACTTCCTCGTCGTAGCGCAGGCTGGGCGGCAGCTGCCACAGGATCGGCCCCAGCTTTTCGCGCAGCTCCAGGATGCCGGAGGCGAAGAAATTGGCGAGCGGCTTTTCCGCGTTCTTCAGGCGCCGGATATGGGTGATGTAGCGCGGTGCCTTGACCGCGAACACGAAGCCGCGTGGCACGTCTTCGTACCACTTCCGATAGCTGCCGGGGCTTTGCAGCGAATAGAAGCTGCCGTTGATCTCGATGGTGCCGAACTGGCGCGAGGCGTAGTGCAGTTCTTCGCGTTGCGGCAGGTCTTCGGGATAAAAGACGCCGCGCCAGGGTGGATAGCGCCAGCCGGAGATGCCGATCCTGATTTTGCTCATGGCCGGATCGGTCGGCTGCATGGCAAGGGTGCCGGCATCCTGCTTTCTCTGCCTTTCGCGGAGAAGGCCCAGCTGAGCGGCCAACCTCGCGGCAAATGTCCGTGGCGGTCTGCTTTGGTTCGCTGCAGTCGCGGGTGGATCCGCTCAGCCCCAGCCTTTCCCCATGGAGAGCAGCGAGCAGCGGTATGCATGATTGCGGTGACGGTCATGGCTCGATTTTCAAAAAACGTCAACTGGCCTTGCGCCGGGTGCCCGATTTCTTCGCGCTCTTTTTCGCCGTTTTCTTGGTTGTCCGGCGCGCCGGCTTTGACTGGCCGGTTTTCTTGGCTGGCGTGCGCTGTTTGGTGTCGATGCTTTTCTTGAGCAGTGCCATGAAATCCACCACATTGGTGGTGTCCTCGGTTTCGTCCGCCTCGGGCTCTTCGATGCTGGCGAGTGCGCCCTTGGTCTTCATGCGTTTCTCGATCACTTTCTTCAGGCGATCGCGGAACTCGTCCTTGTACTCGACAGGCGCCCACTCGCCGGTCATCGATTCGATCAGCTGTTCGGCCATCGACAGTTCCCGTTCGCTGATGCGGTAGTGTTTGAAGGCTTCCTTGGGGATCGCGTATTCATCCGGGTCGACCAGTTCCTGCTGGAAGCGCATCAGCACCAGCACCAGGGCGTAATCCCTGGGCATGACGGCGGCGAGGTACTCGCGCGTGCGGATCACCACCCTGGCAATGCCCGCCTTGCGCGTGCGCTTGAGGGTTTCGCGCAACAACACGTAGCCTTTTTCGGCCTTCTTGCCAGGCACCAGGATGTAAGGTTTTTCGAAGTATTCGGCGCCGATGTGTTCGGCGTTGACGAAGGCTTCCACTTCGACCGATTCGCGGTTCTCGCTGGCGGCCGATTTGAGGTCCTCCGGTTCGAGCACCACATAGTTGCCTTTCTTGTATTCGAATGCCTTGACGATTTCCTTCCAGGGCACTTCCTCGCCAGTTTCGGCGTTGACGCGCTCGTAGCGCACGGGAGCCTTGTTGCGGCTGTCCAGCATGCGGAAGTGCAGGTCGGTGCCGCGTTCGCCGGACATCAGCGACACGGGCACGTTCAGGAGTCCGAATGTCAGGTTGCCGGTCCAGATGGGACGCGCCATGACGACCTCCGCCTAACGGGGAGGTTCTTTATTCCGGATCGGCCGTGATGCCGGCGAGAAGTCAGGCGGGCAGCAGCATGGGTTCGGCCAGCAGCGTGACCAGGAGGTTCTCGCGACGGGTATCGCAGCGCCGTACCGCATGCAACAGGTCATTCATGCCGTAAGGCTTGCGCAGTACCGTCATGTCGCGCTGGCAGCTGGGCTCAAGCGCATCCCATTCGCCGGAGGCGAGCACATAGTGCCCATGGGGCAGGTACTGGCGCATTTCGTGCGTCATTTCGAGGATGGAAAGGCGATGGCCACGATGCATGTCCATGATTACGACGCCGATATCCGGATGCAGCCGCGACAGGCGCAGGGCATCGGATACCCCTCTGGCGAGGGATACTTCGTAACCGGCCTTGAGCAAGGCGTGATGAAGCAGATCCCTGGTATCAAGATCGTCTTCAACAACAAGCACGTGCATGTATCGTTCCCCAAGCATAGCTGCGGCATCCTGTCCCCCAACCTGCGTATCATTCATGCCGGTCGTGACCCAGATGTGAAGGACATGTGTCCAGCCTGGGGCGGCACGGATTACCCGCCGCCCTGGGAGCTGGCCGAAAACGGCGGCTTGGCGAACCAGATCGCGACCATGGCAAAGCCGAAGATCAGGCTGAAGCACCAGAACACATCATTGATGGCCAGCGTGGCAGCCTGGCCGTCGACCACCTGGTTCATGGCCGCATAGGCTGGTCGGCCCTGTATGCCCAATTGCTGGACGCGATCCAGCCACTCGTTGGTGGCACGCGCGTCGGTATGCGTATGTTCGCTGAGTACCGCGTGGTGGTAGATGCTGCGGTGCGTGTAGAGGGTGGTGCTGATCGCGGTGGCGACACTCATCGCGATGGTGCGGAAGAAATTTGCCAGTCCCGACGCGCTTGCGACCTTGGAGGGTGGAAGGTTGGAAAGAATGATCTGGTTCACCGGCACGAAGAACAGCGCGATGCCGCAGCCCATCATCATGCGTGGCAGCGCCAGCTTGAAGTAGCTGACCTGGTCGTTGTAGCCCGACATCCAGTACGAGCATACGGCGAAGATGGCGAAGCCCATGGTGTTGAGCACGCGCAGATCGAACTTGTGCTGGAACCGGCCGACCAGCGGCGACATGAAGATCGCCGGGATGCCGATCGGCGCCACCGCGAAGCCGGCCCAGGTGGCGGTATAGGACATCACCTGCTGCACCCAGGTCGGCAGTACCACCGTGCCGCCAAAAAAGGCGAACATGCCCAGCGCCAGGCACAGCACGCCGACCGCGAAATTGCGTTGCTTGAATAAATACAGATCGACCACGGGCTGATCGTGCATCAGTTCCCAGGCGATCAGGAAGGTGATGCAGACCACGGCGATCAGTGCCAGGGTCAGGATCATGTTCGATGAAAACCAGTCGTAATCGTTGCCGTTGTCGAGCATGAACTGCAGGCAGCCCACGCCGACGGCGAGCAGGAACAGGCCCAGTCCATCGAGCTTGACCTTGCTGGTCTTGCTTTCGCGGTCGCGCAGCAGCATGTAGGAGATCAGCAGCGCGAACAGGCCTACCGGCACGTTGATGAAGAAGATCCACGACCAGTTGTAGTTGTCGGTGATCCAGCCGCCGAGGATCGGGCCGAAGATCGGCGCGACCACCACCATCATCGACCACAGCGCCAGCGCGATCGAGCGCTTTTGCGCTGGATAATTATTGAGCAGCAGGGTCTGCGACAGCGGCACCATCGGCCCGGACACCGCGCCCTGGCAAAGGCGGAACACGATCAGCATCGGCATGCTGGTGGCGAAACCGCACAGGCACGAGAACACGATGAACAGCATCACCGCCATGGTGAAGGTTTTCACTTCGCCGAAGCGGCGCGCGATCCAGCCGGTCAGCGGCTGCATCACAGCGCTGGCCATCGAATACGCGCTGATCGCCATGGTGCCTTCGGTGCGGCTGACACCAAGGTTGCCGGCGATGGTGTAGACGGCAACGTTGACGATGGAAATATCCAGCACTTCCATGAAGGTCGCCAGCGACACGCCGGCGGTCAGCAGCACCAGCATGCCGCCAGTGAGGGGCGGCTTGGATGAGCCGTCGGACTGTTCGTCGGCCATGCCTCAGTGTTCCGAAAGCGAGGACAGGTTCGCCCGCGCGCACGGAGCGGGTAGCACCGAGTGCGCGCTGGCCGGCTTGCCTTGCACGCAGAACACATCGGAAGAGGGCGCCGATACGGTATTGGCGCGGATGATCTCCTCGGCTTTTTCGTCCGCCTGGTTGACCTCCCGTTCGTACACGTCGGTACTCATCAGCGGGTGGTTCCTGACGCGGGTCGGCAGCATGATGCCGTTGCGGTTGTGCGTATCGACGTTGACATAGGTGGACAACCCGACCATCAGCGGATGCTTGCGCAACTCGTTCGGATCGAGCGACACGCGCACCGGCAGGCGCTGCACCACCTTGATCCAGTTGCCGGTGGCGTTTTCCGCCGGCAGCAGCGAGAAGGCGCTGCCGGTGCCTGCGTTGAAGCCCACCACCTTGCCGTGGTACGTGGCGTGCGAATAGATATCCGTGGTGATGGTTGCCGGCTGGCCGATGCGGATGTTCTGCAACTGGGTTTCCTTGAAGTTCGCGTCGACCCAAAGATCCGTCAGCGGCACGATGGTGAGCAGGTCCTGTCCCGGCTGCACGCGCTGGCCGACCTGCACCTGGCGGCGCGCCGCAATGCCGTCGATCGGCGAGACGATGGCGTTGCGGTTGTTGTTGATCCATGCGTTGCGGAACTGCGCGCGCGCCTGTACCACTGCCGGGAAGCTGTGCACATCGGTGCCGTCCACCTGGGCGTGCGCCGCATCCGCCTGCCGCTCGGCCTGCTCCAGCGCGGCATAGGCGGCGCGCATCTGACGGTTGGCGTTGAAGGCTTCTTCCGGCGCCACCGCATGCGCCTGTACCAACGGGAAGCGGCGGTCGTATTCGTCGCGCTGGGTCTGGTATTGCGCGCGCCGCTGTACCACTGCGGCGTCCGCCTCGGCGGCCTGTTCGATGCTCTGCTGCGCCTCGCGTACGGCCTGGGCCAATTGCCCTTCGGCATTCATCAGCGAGACCTGCGCGTCGGCGGGGTCAAGGCGCAGCAGCACTTGTCCGGCATGCACGCGCTCGGTTTCTTCCACTGCGATTTCCACGACGGTGCCCGCCACGCGGGGCGAGATGGTGACCAGGTCGCCGCGCACGTAGGCGTCGTCGGTGGTTTCGCGCTGGCTGAAGACAAAGATGTAAAGCAGCAGCCAGATCAGTGCGATGAGCAGGAACACGCCGGCGATGATCGCCATGACGATGATGCGCTTGCGTTTCTGCTTGCGCTTCTGCTCGGGATCTTGCTTGTCCTTGTCGCTGTCCTTCTTGTCATCATCCTTCTTGTCACTATCCTTCTTGTCATCGTCTTTCTTGCCATCGTCTTTCTGCTTGCCATCCTGGTCCTGCTTTTTGTCCTGCTCCTTGTCGTCGCTATCGGAGCTGTCTTTGCCGTCTTTCTTTTCATCCTTCTCGGCGCCGTATTTGTACAGGTATTTGTAGCGATACCGGTATGGGCCGGGCGCTTCATCGTCGTGTTGTTCGTGTTCGTGCTCATCGCGGTCCGGGCTCATCGCGAAGCATCCTGTGCAGTGGCGTTAGCGGGAAGCGAAGGCAGATCGGCCGCGTGATAGCCGCCGCCCAGCGCATGGATCAAGGCCAGGTTGGTGGCCAGCAGCTGGCCGCTGAGCTGCACTTGCGTATCGCGCTGCTGGTCCAGTTGCATTTGCAGGCCCAGCCAGGTGCGATCATCGTCCAGCCCTTGTCGGCGGCGGTGGTTGGCGCGTCCGTTTTGTGTGCTTACATCGGCCACCTGTCGATCGGTCTGGATTTGTTCGGCTTGCAATTGCTGCAGCGTGGCGATCTGCTCGGCGACGTCGTGCGCGGCTTGGACCACGGTGCTGTTGTAGGCCGCCACGGCGCTGTCGAGTTCAGCCTGCCTGCTTTCCAGTTGCGCTTTCAGGCGGCCGCCGGAGAAGATCGGCAGGCTGACGGAGGGGCCGATGTTGGCCAGTGCAACGTTGGCTTGCGTTCCTGAGCCAAGATTGGGATACAGCTGCAGGTAGGCGCCCAATCCCATCAGACTGACGTCCGGATAGTAGGCGGCCCTGGCCGAATCGATACCCTTGATGGAAGCTTCGATCTGCCAACGGTCGGCCACGATATCCGGTCGGCGGGCAATCAGTTCCAGTCCGGCGTAAGGCGGAATATCGGTGTCGGCGACCGGCAGCGCGTGCGCCTGCAGTGAACCCAGTTCCTGCTCGGAGACGCCGATAACCGCGGCCAGTTGCACCTGATCGAGCGAAATGCTGCCTTCGACCTGTGCTTCGCTGCGCAGCTGTTCGGCCAATTGCGCATCGGCTTGGTCGATCGTCTGCGGATCGTCCAGGCCGGCGTGCACCCGCAACGCGACCAGCTCGCGATAGCGGCTGGCGTCGCGCGCGGCGTCTTTGGCAAGCGCCAGTCGTGCCTGCTGGATTTGCCAGTCGAAGTACGTCCTGGCGACGTTGTAGTGCAGGGAGTCGGCGGCCATGGCGCGTTCGGCCCTGGCCGCGTTGGCCTGGCCGAGGGCTTCCGCCACGGCATCCTTCTGCTTGCCCCACAAATCGAGATCCCACGTGAAAAGCGCGGCGGCAAGGCCGCTGTTGCTCCAGCTGTGCCTGGGGCTGAGCTGGATGTTTTGGGTCGTGGTGCCAATGCTCGGCTGTGCGTGGATGTCGGCTTTGCTGTACGCATGGCCAGCGTCGAGATAGCCGCGCAGTTGCGGCCGCAATTGCGCCTCTTGCACCGCGACCGCGCGTTCGGCGGCGGAATAGCGCGCCTGCGCTTCCTGCAAATCGGGCGAATCGCGCGTAGCCAGCGCCATCAGGCGATCGAGTTGTGGATCCTGGTAACGTTTCCACCAGTTTTCTTGCGGCCACTTGGCCGTGCCTGCCGGCGTGCCGGCCAGCGGCGCCTGCCGACGCACCGGAAACTGCGGTGGCCGCGTCGGCGGCGCGCATGCCGTGATCAAGCAGACACCAAGGTATATCGGCCATCCGTGTCGAAAGTGGCAACGCATCCATTGCAATGCCGATATGCAATTCGCCATGAGTCATCCGGCGCACAAAATGGGGGAAAAGCTCATGCGGGACTGACGTTCCAGTATCGAAAGTAGCATCCATGCGCGTGGTCACGGTGTGATGGAAGACATTCACGCCATGGGTACGCGACGTGCAGCCTGCGTCATGCATTGCATGCCGCATCGATGCGTCGATGGATGACCGCAGTGGTCTCCTTTGCTGCGCCTGCACGCCAAGCGGCCTTTATTTTCACTCCGTCCAAACCGGCGACGTCGCATGGTGCGTCACGACGTCGTGCCCATTGATGAGGTGAGCTCCGTGGAGATTGATCACTCGTGCGCGTATGGTCCTTGCAAGTGCAAGGTTGCGGAAACGGGTCAGTATTGCAGCGATCATTGTCGGCAGGCGGACAAGTTGCGTGCGGAAGGTACGCAATGCACCTGCGGCCACGACGCCTGCAATGCGGCGCAATAACACGATACCCTTCCAGCCATCCATACCGCCAATCATCATGTCCGCAAAACTCGATCAGCAAAGCGTTGATACCATCCGTTTCCTCGCCGTCGACATGGTGCAGAAGGCCGACAGCGGCCATCCTGGCTTGCCGCTGGATGCCGCGCCGATGGCTTATGTGTTGTGGAAGCGCTATCTCAAGCACAATCCTCTCAATCCGCTCTGGCCAGACCGCGATCGCTTCGTGCTTTCGGCCGGACATGGCTCGGCGCTGCTCTATGCGTTGCTGTTCCTGGCCGGCTATGGCCTGACGCTGGATGACCTGCGGCAGTTCCGGCAATGGGGCAGCAAGACGCCAGGACATCCCGAACGCGGCCACACCCCGGGCGTGGAAACTACTACCGGACCGCTGGGACAGGGCTTCGCCAACGCGGTGGGCATGGCGATCGCCGAAACGCAGCTGGCGGCGCGCTATAACCGCGACACCTACACGATCATCGATCACCATACTTATGTGATCGCCAGCGACGGCGACATGATGGAAGGCGTGGCCTCGGAAGCGGCCTCGCTGGCCGGGCACCTGAAACTGGGCAAGTTGATCTGCTTCTACGACGACAACAGCGTCACCCTGGCCGGCAGCACGGACGTGACCTTTTCGGAAAACTGCATACAGCGTTTCCAGGCCTACGGCTGGCACACCGCGACGGTGGAAGACGGCAACGACCTTGCCGCGCTGGACAGTGCGCTGAGCGCGGCGCGGCTGGAGGTGGCCAGGCCATCGCTGATCCGCGTGCGTACCCACATCGGTTTCGGGTCGCCCGCACAGGATAGCTACAAGGCGCATGGTTCGCCGCTGGGCAAGGACAACGTGCGCAAGACCAAGGAAAAATTGGGCTGGCCGCTGGAACCGGATTTCCTGGTGCCTGACGACGTATCCGCGCATATGCGCGAAGCGGTTGCGCAGGGCCGCGATCAGGAAAGCGCGTGGATGCAGCTGTTCAACGACTATAAGAGCCACTATCCCGAGCTGTACGCGGAACTGCGGCAACGCCTGCAAGGCGAATTGCCGGAAGGATGGGCCGCGGATATCCCGCGCTTCGACACCGATGAAAAAGGTATCGCGACGCGCGAAGCTTCCGGAAAAATCATGAACGCGATCGCGCCGCGGCTTCCCGCCCTGGTCGGCGGCTCGGCGGACCTGGACCCGTCCACCAAGACGGCGCTAAGCAAGTTCGGCGATTTCCGCCCGCCGCGCACGGGTGAAACCGGGCCGCGCGATGCCGACGAAGAACATGGCGATTACACCGGACGCAATATTCACTTCGGCGTGCGCGAGCATGCGATGGGATCGATCGTCAATGGCCTGGCCGCGCATGGCGGTTTTATTCCTTATGGCGCAACCTTTTTGATTTTCTCCGATTACATGCGTCCGCCGATCCGTTTGGCCGCCTTGATGGGCCTGCATCTGGTGCATGTATTCACCCACGACAGCATCGCGCTGGGCGAAGACGGGCCCACGCACCAGCCGGTGGAGCAGTTGGCCAGCTTGCGTGCGATACCGAATGTCACGGTGATCCGGCCGGCCGACGCCAATGAAACGGCGGTCGCCTGGCAGGTTGCGGTAGAAACACGTGATCGGCCGGTGCTGCTGGCGCTGAGCCGGCAGAAACTTCCCACGCTCGATCGCGCCCGTTATGCGTCCGCTGACGGGTTGCGGCAGGGCGCCTATGTATTGTCGGATGCGCCGGACAGCCGCCCCACGCTGATTCTTATCGCCAGCGGTTCCGAAGTCAGCCTGATCGTGGCCGCCGCCGAACGGCTCGCCGCCGAAGGCATCGCCGTGCGTTGCGTATCGATGCCCAGCTGGGAACTGTTCGACCGCCTGCCGCAAGCGGAGCGCGAAGCGGTGCTGCCGCCGTCGGTAAGTGCACGACTGGCGGTGGAAATGGCGGTGACCCAGGGTTGGGAAAAATATGTCGGCCCGCAGGGCGCCATGCTGGGCATCGACCGCTTTGGCGCATCCGCACCCGGCGACACGGTGGTGCGCGAATACGGCTTCACGGTCGATCACGTGTGCCGTGCGGGCAAGGCGCTATTGAATCAAGGAGCAAGCACGAGGGATGGGTAGCTGTTCAGGCAGCAACCCATCCTGCAGGGCGGAGGAGACCATTTGTCGACTGTACAGTGAATGTGGACGGCCGCGTTGACGAGCATTCCACAACACCTTGCATACAAGTGGTTCACTGTGAGGCTCGTAATCGTTACCTCAGTAAGGGTTACTGATCCCACTCGGTACGACGCGAAAGATCACTTTGTCACGTCAGGAGAAATCTCATGAATCGCACGGTACTCGGCATGGCGGTTGCCTGCATCGGTCTGGCTATGGGCGGATGCAACCACAACCCCGACAACGGCAATAACGGTGCCGCCAATCCTTCAACGTCGCCGACGCCCATGGCGCCGGCCACCCCGGCGACCTCGCCCACCAATCCGGCGAACAGTCCGGCCAACAACAATACCCCGGTAACTAATCCGGCGTCTTCGCAGACTGCCGCCACGCCAGCTCCGGCGTCGACTTCGGCTGGTCATTGACGCAACGCAAGGCGCATGGTTTGTGCCCTTCCCCGGTTGCGGGGAAGGGCACTGCCATGCATGAGGGGCGCATCGGGCTGTCCGTGCGCTTCGCTTCAGTCAAGGCGCGTGGGCGCTCCGTGGCTGGGACGGTTTGCATCGAGCGCGGGCCGCATAGAAAAGCATTGGGATGAGCGTGATGGGCCACTGCAAGCCTGGGCCACGGATCAGCGATAGGGCGGCGAGTGCGGCGTGGGTGGCCGTGCTTCCTGATGACGGAGTGCGCGATACGCCCCCACCAGGATGAATCCGCAGAGGATCACCACAAACACGATCCAGCCAAATCGTTTCAGCACTTCGACCCATCGGCAGCAATGAGGCTGGCAAGCTAGTCAGCCGGCCGTCGCACCGCCGTGAACGTGCGCATGGTTTACACTATGCAACACGCATTTTGACCTCGGCTTCACATCGCTGACGTCCAATTGCCTTATCGTTCGCCTGCTTTGCATTTATTCATTGACCGTTGGGCTGCCGCCACATAACGTTCAGTTTGTTGCTGATATCGGCATGGCCGAGTGAGGATGGGATGAAGACTGTTCTGCTCGTTGATGATAATCGGGATGTCCTCGAAGTGACTGCTTTCATGCTTGAGGATGCTGGCTACGAAGTCGTGGCCGCCCATAATTCCGAGCAAGCCAGGCAGGTCGCTTCGACGCGGCCGGACATTGGCGTGATTGTGACCGACCTGAACCTCAATCAGGGGATGACCGGCATCGAGATGGGGGTGGCCATGCACGAAGATGGCCTGAAATGCCCGTTGATCGTGATGTCCGGCGCCGCCGAACCACCTGATAACAGCCTTCCCTCGTGGATGACCTACCTGCCCAAACCGTTCGATCGCAAGACGCTGCTTGCGGCGATCCACGGGCAACTGGAAGCCGCCTGAGGGCAAGGCTAATAGTGTGGTTCAGATCGACCAGGGAACAGGGAACGCGCTCCACCGGACCATGCACGCCGCATAGGGAATGACGGCCAGCGAGCCGTCGCGTGCTTGTCCGTTTGCCAAGAGTTCGCATGCAATACGCACCGCGTCAGCCGCGTATCGGATTCGGGATGATCGGCGGGTTTTTCCTGCTCGTGGCGGTGTGCGCGATGTTGGTCATCGCCACCTTTGCAAGTATCAGCGCCGACCGCCTGGTCAACCGCTCGATGCTGGTCCGCCAGACCATGGAACAACTGTTCGGCACGCTGGAAGACGCCGAGACCGGCCAGCGCGGCTACTTGCTGACGGGCGATCCCAGCTATATCAAACCTTTCCATGACGCGCAGAAACAGTTGCCGCTGCTGGAAGGACAACTGCGCCAGTTGACCGGGCAAAGCGCGCCACACCAGCGGCAGCTCGATACCCTGTACCGGCTGATCGCGGCGAAAATGCACGAACTGTCCGGCACTGTCAGCCAGCGCGAGGCAAATCACCCCGGCGCGGCGATGGCGCTGATAAAGACCAACCTGGGCCGCAACCTCATGGAGCAGATCCATGGCGTCGTGGCCGATTTCGATCGCACCGAACTGGACATGCTGCGCAAGCGCAGCGCGAGCGCCGCGACCCAGCGCAACCTGTTGACCTTCGCCACCATCCTGGCAGCCGTGCTCGCCGGCATCATGACGTTTGCGGTCATCATGAAGACGCGGCGCTATGCCATCGACTTGCGCGACAAGAACGATACGTTGCGCAGGGAAATGGCGCATCGCGAAAGCGTCGAACTTCAATTGCGGCAAGCACAGAAAATGGAAGCGCTGGGCCAGCTCACTGGCGGCGTGGCGCACGATTTCAACAATATGCTGGCGATCATCGTCGGCAACCTGGAAATGCTGATCAAGCGGCTGCCGGAGCAAGACGCCCGCTGCCACACGCTGGCCACGAATGCGCTCACTGGCGCATCGCGCGCCGCGGAACTCACGCGGCGGCTGCTCGCCTTTTCGCGCCAGCAGCCGCTGCAGCCCAAGCCGACCGACGTCAACCAGTGCGTGGAAGACATTGCGGTGATGCTGCGCCGATCGCTGGGCGAAAACATCGCCATCGAAACCGTGCGGGGCGGGGGATTGTGGCGCGCCTATGTGGATCGCGCGCAGCTTGAAAGCGCGATCCTCAACCTGGCGGTGAATGCGCGCGATGCGATGAACGGCGAAGGCAGGCTTACCATCGAAACCGCCAATGCCTTCCTTGATCGCGCGTATGCCGAGGCGAACAGCGAAGTTTCACCCGGGCAATACGTAATGGTGGCCGTCACTGATACGGGTTGCGGCATGCCGGCGGACGTGATGAACAAGGCATTCGAGCCGTTCTTCACTACCAAGGAAGTCGGGCAGGGCACGGGGCTGGGGCTCAGCCAGGTGCATGGATTCGCCAGGCAGTCGCGCGGGCACGTGAAAATCTACAGCGAACCGGGCGTGGGCACCACCATCAAGATCTACCTGCCACGCGATACCTCCAAGCCCGAAGAAGAAGTCCAGCACGAGCGGGTGCCGGACGCGCGGCCCGAAGAACGCCATACCGTGCTGGTGGTCGAGGACGATAACGACGTGCGCGAGTTCGTCATTTCCGCGCTGCAAGAACTCGGTTACGAAGCGATCGCCGCGGCGGACGCCGCATCGGCGCGCGAGCTGTTGGCACGCGAGCGGTGCATCAGCGTGATGTTGACCGACGTGGTGATGCCGGGGATCAATGGCCGCCAGCTGTTCGACAGCATCAAGGACGAGCATCCGGATCTGATCGTGCTGTTCATGACCGGCTACACGCGCAACGCTGTCGTCCATAACGGCATGCTCGATCCGGGCGTGCGCCTGCTCAGCAAACCCTTCACCATGGATGACCTGTCGCGTGAATTGCGCGCCGCGCTTGCTCCCGCTACGGCGTCCATCCCGCGCGAGCCGGTCTGATCGACGCGCGCGCCACTTTTCCTAGACGCCCGCGCAACCCATCAAATGTCACCGTGCTGCGCCATAGCGGCGAGAGGTGGTGATCATGCAGCGTTTCCAAGGTCGGGTAGTGATGGTAACTGGCGCGGCGTCGGGCATTGGCGCGGCGGTGGCGCGGCGCTTCTCGGAAGAAGGCGCGGACGTGGTGCTGGTCGATCGCGTCGATCCGCGGATCGTGGCGCAGCACCTTCCTGCCGCGCATACGCTGGCGATCGAGGCCGATGTCTCCAACTCCAAAACCATCGGCAACGCGGTCGAGCAGGCGGTGGAAAAATTCGGCAGGCTCGACGTGCTGGTCAACAACGCGGGCGTGCATGCCGAAGGGGAACCCGCCGAGATCAACGACGAGGACTGGAACAAGGTGATCGCCACCGACCTTAGCGGCGTCTTCTATGGCAGCCGTGCGGCGATTCCACATTTGAAGAAAAGCAAGGGTTGCATCGTCAACACCGCTTCCGTGTCCGGCACCGGCGGCGACTGGGGCATGAGTCCCTACAATGCGGCGAAAGGCGGTGTGGTCAATCTCACGCGGTCGCTGGCGCTGGACCTGGGCAAGAGCGGCATCCGCGTCAACGCCGTATGTCCCAGCCTCACTCGCACCGGCATGACCGAAGACATGCTGAAGGACCGGCAACTGGTGGCGAAATTCGAAGAGCGCATTCCGCTGGGGCGCGTTTGCGAACCCGAAGAAGTCGCCGCGGTGGTGGCGTTCCTCGCCAGCGACGACGCGAGTTTCATGACCGGCGCCAACGTTGCGGTCGACGGCGGCGTGTCAGCGTCCAATGGCCAGCCCGCGCAGTAGACGTCGGTGCTTGCCAGCGTCAGCGCTTCCCGCGTCGCTGTTGTTGCTTTGCCGTGAGCAGAAATGGCAAGGCTGCAATAAAACGAACAAGAAAACCCTGGTTCTTGACTGAACCTATCCGCGCCCGCGACCCGGTCCTCACACTTGTCGCAAAATAATGGACCACATCTTATTGAAGCAGGTGTGCTTATGAACAAGCGAATGCCGGCAAGCCTGGGATTGATGGGAATGCTGATGGCGATGAGCGCCGGTGTTGCAATGGCGCAGGACTATCCGGGGGCCACGCATGAAGTTTGTCGCCGGGTGCGAGTGGCGGACCAGCCGAGGGACAACCACCAGATCGCCGGTACGCTGGTTGGCGCGGCGGCGGGCGGCTTGGTCGGCAGCAAATTCGGCGGCGGCAGCGGCAAGACGCTGACTACGGTCGGCGGTGTCGTGGCCGGTGGCTATGCCGGCAAGAAGATCCAGGAAAACCACCAGGACAACAACGTCACCTATCACTATGAGCAACGTTGCTATCAGGCGCAGGGATAAAGGCAAAAATACGAATCGACGAATAGGATCGGCACAGCACAGGCGGCACGCACTCCGCTGTGCCGTGCAGCCTAGGGCAGCGGATGCCCGCCGGTCACGCCATACACTTCGGCCGTGACGTAGCTCGATTCCTGCGAGGCCAGGAATACATAGATCGAGGCCAGCTCGGCGGGTTGGCCGGGACGGCCCAGCGGTACGTTCTTGCCGAACTCCTTCACCTTTTCCTGCGGCTGGCCGCCGGAGGGTTGCAGGGGTGTCCAGATTGGCCCGGGCGCCACGGCGTTGACACGGATGCCGCGTTCGGCGAGCTGCTTGGCCAGCACCTTGGTAAGGCCGACGATCGCCGATTTGGTCGGCGCATAGTCACCGAGGATCGGTGACTGGTCATAGGCCTGGATCGATGCGGTATTGATGATGGTCGCGCCCCGCGGAAGGTGCGGCACGGCCGCCTTGCAGATCCAGAACAGGGCATAGACGTTGGTCTTGAAGGTCTGGTCGAACTGCTCCGTGCTGATGTCCAGGAAGCTTTCCTGGTAAGCCTGTTTGCCGGCCACGTTCACCACGATGTCCAATCCGCCCAGCTCCTTCACCGCCGTTGCCACCAGTTCCTTGCAGAACGCTTCGTCCTTGATGTCGCCGGGGAAGGTGTGCACCTTTACACCGCTGGCGCGAGTGATCTCCAAAACTTCCCTGGCATCTTCCTCTTCTTCGGGGAGGTAGTTCAGCATCAGGTCCGCGCCTTCGCGGGCGAAGGCGATGGCGACTGCGCGGCCGATGCCGGAGTCGCCGCCGGTGATCAGCGCCTTGCGGCCTTTTAGACGTCCAAATCCTACGTAGCTGTCCTCGCCGTGGTCGGGGCGCGGCTTCATGTTCTTGGCCAGGCCGGGCGCTTCCTGCGGCTGCTCCGCGAAGGGCGGACGCGGATACTGGGTGGTGGGGTCGCGCATGGTGTATTGATTGGTCGAGCTCATGGAGATCTCCTGGACGCCAGATAAGCAGGAATACGCTTGCAGCCGTCGAGGGAAGGTATGTGCCACAGGCATGGCGCGTTGACCTCATGCATGCGTTTTCTTCAAGCCATGCGTGGCACGGTGTGATCAATCAACGATCGTGGAGAATCGTTATGCCCCGGCGCCTGCACGTATTGTCGTTTTCGAAGTCCGCCCTGTTTGGCCCCGCTGTATTCGGCATGGGACTTGCCCTGCTCGCCCTCGGTGGCTGTCACGACCGGGATCCCGCGGTACAGCAGCCTTACAGTCCGACCGAGGCTTCCTCTTCGCCCACTTCCACTACGCCGCGGCAACCGGCATCGACGTCGAGCTTGACAAGCCCTGCCAGCCCCGCCGCCACATCGTCCACACCGTCGCCCTCCGGATCGGGCCCGTGAACGTCGGGCAACATAAATACCTGGCCGATCGCTCCGCACCGGGCCACGATTGCTGCGATCGCTGGACGCTGGTGGTGAGTAGCGATCCGGCGCTGCTCGCGACTTTGCATTGGGTGGCGGACGATCATTTCATTGGCCTTAAAACCGAGGCGGCGTTGAGCGAACTGCTGCATGATGCCGCGCTGATCTGACCTAGGGTGGCCGCGCTTGTTTCGTCATGAAGCGCTGTTATCCGCGCGATAACTATGCCTCGGCAGGAGGTGTTCCATGAAGAAGCGAATGGTATTCAGCGTCAAGGATATGGCCGGTGCGCGCGCGGCAATGGACAAGGCGCGTGCCATCGGCATCGCGGATGACGATATTTCCCTGATCGCGCGCAGCGACAAGTCGCAGCTGATTCCCGACGATCGCAAGGTGGTCGAGGGTGATTTTTATCCAGCCGCGGCCAAGGGTGCGGCAGGCGGCGCGGCGATCGGCCTGATCGCCGGGTTGGTGGCGGTAGCCATTCCACCGTTGGGCATCACAGTAGCGGGCGCGGTGGCCATGGCGGTGGGTGGCAGCGCATTGGGTGCGTGGTCGACCGCGCTCGCCGGTTCCGCGGTCGACGATCCGGTAAGCCGCCAGTTCGAGGACGAAGTGCAAGCGGGCCGCATCCTGGTGGTGGTCGACGGCGACGAGGAAAAAATTCCCGCCGCGCGCACGCAGATCGCCACGACTGGCGCCGTGCCGCTGCCGTTCGAAAAGCCGACGGCCATCACGTAGCCGTCAACGGCATCACCGCGAAACGGCGACCTTTACTTCACTTTTCAAGGAATACGGTCGCCATGCGCTGGCGCCATGGCCGCGTTGCGGCCTTCCAGCCGACCGTAAAGGGCGCGGCGAAAGTAAGGGCGTATTCCTAACGGGATGGATGACTGCGTTGCTTAAACCATGAGCCAGATCTTCCAGCCCGGTTTTGCGCTTTACGTAAAGCTTGCCCTGTTTGCTGCCCTGCTGGTGATTGTCGGTGCGTGCCTGGCATGGCGCGGCGTGGCGACCGATCCGCACCGCATCGACGAAGCGGTGAACCAGCCGGTGCCTTTCAGCCACAAGCACCATGTGGACGACGTCGGCCTCGATTGCCGTTTCTGCCACGCCAACGTCGAGACCTCGGCATTTGCCGGCATGCCGCCGATCTCCACCTGCATGACTTGCCATTCCCAGTTATTCACCGACACCGCGGTGCTCAAGCCGTTGGTCGACAGTTGGCAGCGCGGCGTGGCACTGCATTGGAACCGCGTCTATCAGCTGCCGGACTTCGTTTATTTCAACCACAGCATTCACATCGCCAAGGGCGTAGGGTGCGTCTCCTGCCACGGGCGTATCGACCAGATGCCGCTGACGCGCCGGGTAGCGAGCCTGTCGATGTCCTGGTGCCTGGACTGCCATCGCGCTCCGCAGAAATTCCTGCGGCCGCGCGAGGAAGTGTTCGACCTCGCGTGGCAACCGAAAGACCAGGATCGGCTCGGCCCCGAACTGGTGCGCGCCTATCGCATCGATACCGGCCGGATGACGGATTGTTCGCTATGTCACCGTTGATTCCCGCGCATGCCGCCGCGCGTGCGCGCCGCACGCTGGGCGACGCGAAAGGGCCGCGTTTCTGGCGGGCGCTGGAAGCATTGGCGGACGATCCCGAGTTCAAGCGCGAATTGATCGATGCGCTGCCGCAGTGGTCATCGATTGCGTCGATGGATCGCCGCCGCTTCCTGCAATTGCTCGGCGCATCGATCGCCTTCGGCGGGCTCGCCGCGTGCAGCGGGCCACCGCCGGAACAGATCGTGCCGTGGGTGACGCAGCCGCCGGGCGTGACGCCGGACGTGCCGCAATTCTTCGCGACCACGCTCGCCTATGCGGGCGACGTGCTGGGCGTGCTGGTGGAAAGCCGCATGGGACGTCCGACCAAGATCGAGGGCAATCCGCTGCATCCGGCCAGCCTGGGTGCGACCGGGCCGCTACCGCAGGCGGCGGTGCTGGAGGTATGGGATCCGGATCGTTCGCAGGCGCCCCGCTATCGCGGCAAAGCCGTGGCCTGGGATGCTTTCGCCGCCGATGCCGCGGCGTGGCGCGAGACGTTCACCAACGATGGCTCAGGTCTGCACGTGCTCAGCGCAAGCATTGTCTCGCCGACGTTGTTGGCGCAGCGCGACCGCTGGCTGGCGCGCTTCCCCGGTTCGCAATGGTATGAACACGAACCGATCGCGCAGGATAATGCTGGGCACGGCGCGATGCTGGCATTCGGCCAACCGGTGGCGGCGCGCTACCACTTCGACCAGGCCGATGTGATCCTGTCGCTGGAAGCCGATTTCCTGGCCAGCATGCCCGGTCGTGTCGCCCACGCGCGGGCCTTTGTGGACCGGCGCAAACCTTCGCAGACGGCACCGGGCATGAACCGGCTTTACGCAGTGGAAGCAACGCCGTCGCTGACCGGAGCGATGGCGGACCACCGCTGGATCGTTCCGTCGTCGGACATCGCCGCGCTGGCGCTGGAACTGGCCAATGCGCTGGATATCCCCGCGACGCCGGTCGGTGCGGTCGATGGCGTGTCGTCGAAGCGATTCAATACGTTGCTGTTCGATCTGGTTTCGCATCGCGGCCGCTGCCTGGTGCTGGCCGGTGAATCGCAACCGCCGCAGGTGCATGCGCTGGTTCATTTGATCAACGAAAAGCTGGACAACGTCGGGCACACCGTCGAATACGTGGAGTTGCCGGACGCGGTAAACCGGCGCCATTCCCTGCACGAACTGTGCGCTGCGATCCAGGCCGGCCGCGTCCAGCGGTTGGTCGTGCTCGATAGCAACGTCGCCTACGACGCGCCATCCGACCTGGATCTGCCGGCTCTGCTCGGCCGCGTCCCGCATGTCGTGCATTGGGGCCTTTACCAGGACGAAACCGCGCAACTCGCCGAATGGCACCTGCCGGCCAGCCACGCGCTGGAACAGTGGTCCGATGCGCAGACCTCGACCGGCGAAGCCAGCATCGTGCAGCCCCTGATCGATCCGCTTTACCAGGGACGATCCGTGCATGAATTGCTGGCATTGATGATGGGCGAAGCCGTGCAGACCGGCCTGGCGATCGTGCAGGCCTTCTGGCGCACGCAGCACTTGCCAGGTGCATGGCAGGACCATGTGCGCAGCGGCTTGATCGCCGGCACCGCTTATCGCGCGGCGAACGTGCAGGCGCGTGGTGATGCCCTGACTGGCTGGGCACCATCGCGTCCGCCGCAGGATGCGCTCGAATTGGTGTTCCGTCCCGATCCCGGCGTGTGGGACGGAAGCTACGCCAACAACGGCTGGTTGCAGGAGTTGCCCAAGCCGCTGACCCAGTTGACCTGGAGCAATGCGGCGCTGATCAGCGCGCAACTGGCCCGAGAGCAAGGGCTTGCCAACGGCGAGGTCGTCACGCTCGAATGCGCGGGCCGGCGGGTGGATGCGCCGGTCTGGATCATGCCGGGCCAGGCGGCGCGCTGCGTTACCGTGCACCTGGGCTATGGCCGCAAGCGTGCCGGCCGCGTCGGCGACGATCTCGGTTTCAATGCCTACGCGCTGCGCGGTTCGGCCCAATTGTGGATTGCCCAGGGACTAACCCTGCGCAAGACCGGGCATTCAGTCGAATTGGCCAGCACGCAGGATCACTTCGCCATGGAAGGCCACGAGCCGATCCGAAGCGTCACGCTGGCCGAACTCGGCGCCGATCCGCAGGCGGCCGAGCAGGGCGACACGACCCCACCGACGCTGTATCCCGCACAGCCGCAAGGCGAATATGCCTGGGGCATGGCAATCGATCTCAATGCCTGCATCGGCTGCAAGGGATGCACCATCGCCTGCCAGGCGGAGAACAATATTCCGGTGGTGGGCGCCGAGCAGGTGCGGCGCGAACGCGAGATGCACTGGATACGGGTGGATCGCTACTACGCCGGCAGCGTGGAAAATCCTTCCATGCATCATCAGCCGGTACCGTGCATGCATTGCGAGCACGCGCCTTGTGAACTGGTTTGCCCGGTCGGCGCGACCGTGCACGACCAGGAAGGGCTGAACGTGCAGGTATACAACCGCTGCGTTGGCACGCGCTTTTGCTCGAACAATTGCCCGTACAAAGTGCGCCGGTTCAATTTCCTGCAATTCAGCGATCTCACCAGCGAGACGCTCAAGGCGCAGCGCAATCCCGAGGTCACCGTGCGCAACCGCGGCGTGATGGAGAAATGCACGTATTGCATCCAGCGCATCGAAACCGCGCATATCGACGCCGACCGCGAACAGCGTGCCATTGCCGACGGCGAAATAGTCACCGCCTGCCAGGCGGCGTGTCCCACCCAGGCGATCACGTTCGGCAATATCCGCGATCCTGCCAGCGCGGTGAGCAAGTCCAAGGCATCGCCGCGCAACTACCAGCTGCTTGAAGAACTCAACACGCGCCCGCGCACCAGCTATCTGGCGCAGGTGCGCAATCCGCATCCGGACCTGAAGGACGAGGCATGAACACGCCAGGCCAGGTTTCCCGCGCGGACGACCGCCTGCTGGGAGAAGGGCAGACGTACAGCACGGTGTCGGAAAAAATCGGCGGATTGGTGTTGCGGCGTCCGTCCGGTCCCTTGTGGCTGACCGCGTTCTTGTGCGCGCTGGCGCTGACGATCCTGTTGGTCATCGGCGTCGGCGTGCTGTTCAAGAAGGGCGTGGGCATCTGGGGCATCGATATCCCGGTGGCCTGGGCATTCGCCATCGCCAATTATGTGTGGTGGATTGCGATCGGCATGGCCGGCACTTTCATTTCCGGAGCGCTTTACCTGGCGCGGCAGGACTGGCGTTCCTCGCTCAACCGTTATGCCGAGACCATGACCGTGTTCGCGGTAGCGGTATCGGGCTTGTTCCCGATCTTCCATCTCGGGCGGCCATGGTTCTTTTATTGGCTGGCGCCGTATCCCAATCGCATGGGCTTGTGGCCGCAATGGCGCAGTTCGCTGGTCTGGGATTTCTTCGCCATCCTCGCTTACCTGCTGGTATCGATCATGATGTGGTACGTCGGTTTGCTGCCGGACTTCGGTACCTTGCGCGACCAGGCACGATCGCGCGGCAAACGGCTTTTCTACGGATTCCTGGCGTTGGGCTGGCGCGGCGAAGCGCGCCACTGGAAGCGCTATGAAAGCGTTACTTTGATGCTGGCAGGGCTGGCCGTGCCGCTGGTGTTTTCCGTGCACAGCATGGTGGCGCTGGATTTTTCCGAAGGCATGCTGCCCGGATGGCATTCGACCATGTTTCCGCCGTTTTTCGTCGCGGGCGCATTGTTCTCTGGCTTCGCCATGGCAATGGTGCTCGGCATTCCGTTGCGGCACTGGCTCGGGCTGGGCGATTACATCACGCTCAAGCATCTGGACAACCTCGCCAAGCTGACGCTCGCCGCGGGCCTGTTCGTCGCCTACAACTATGCGACGGAATTTTTCATGGCGTTCTACAGCGGCGATCCCTACGAGATCGCCGAATCGAAAGACCGCTTGAACGGTGCCTATGCCTGGGTGTTCTGGACCGTGATTTTCTGCAACGTGGTGGTGGCCCAGCTGCTGTGGTCGCCGCGTATCCGCCGGCGACCGATCGCTTTGTTCGTGATCGGCCTGCTGGTGCTGATCGGCATGTGGTACGAACGCTTCATGCTGCTCGTCAACAGCCTGTTCCATCCTTACCTGCCTTCCAGCTGGGGCATGTTCTACCCGACTGTGTGGGACCTGATCTTCCTGTTCGGCTCGGCTGGCCTGTTCCTGCTGATGTTCACGCTATTCGTGAAATGGCTGCCGCTGATCTCGATGTTCGAAATGCGCAAACTGGTGCATATCCTCGACAGGAGCGGCCCGTGACAGGCGGCCAGCGCTACGGCTGCATGGCGTTCTTCCCGACCCCCGAGGCGCTGGTGCTGGCGGCGCGCGCGCTGCGCAAGGCCGACTATGCAGGGATCGAAGCGTACACGCCGTTCGCGGTCAAGGAGCTGGACGAGGCGCTGGAGTTGCCCGGCAACCATGTGGCGCTGGCGACTTTCGCGGGTGGTGCGATCGGCTTCGTCGGCATGCTGGTCATGGAGTACTTTTCCGCGGTCATCGACTATCCGATCCGCGTGGGCGGGCGGCCGTTCGCCAGCTGGCCGGCCTTTATCCCGCCGGCGCTGGAAATGACCTTCCTGTTCGCGGCGGCGGGCGGCGTATTGGCGATGCTGATCGGCAATCGCCTGCCGGCGTTCTATCACCCGGTATTTCATGTCGACCGTTTCGAACATGCCAGCCAGGATCAGTTCGTGCTGGTGGTGCGCATGGACGATTCGCAAGGCGACCTGGAGCGCCTGCGCGCGGTGCTGGAAGGCTTGCATCCATCGCAGGTCGAAGTGGTGCCGGTATGAAGCGCATGCTCGTGCTGCTGCTGGGCATGGCCGGTTTGTTGACCGGTTGCGAGCGCGCCATGCACGACATGTATGACCAGCCCAAGTACAAGCCGGGCGCGCCCAGCCCGCTGTTCGGCAACGGCAGCGCGGCACGGCATCCGCCGGATGGCACGCTGCCGGCGGCGGATGGCGAATTCGCGGGCACGTCGAGCGGGCGCATGGGGCGGGTGTCCGCGCCTGCGCCGCTACCGGCGGACGGGCATCCTTATCCGATCACGATGGCATTGCTGCAGCGTGGCCGCGAACGCTACGACATTTATTGCGCTGCCTGTCATGGCTTGACCGGCGCGGGCAACGGCATGGTGGTGCAGCGCGGTTTTCCCGCTCCGTTGTCGTATCTGGATGCACGGCTAGTGCAGGCGTCGGATGCGGATCTGGAACGTTCCATCCGCGACGGTTACGGCGTGATGTATCCGTTTGCCGATCGCGTCGACGCGCATGATCGCTGGGCCATCGTTGCCTACATCCGGGCCTTGCAACTCAGCCAGCGCGCACCGGCCGAGCAGTTGCAGGCGCAGGACCGGCAAGCACTGGACGCGAGGAAAACGCCATGACGCGCCGGATGACTAGGGCAAGCGCATTCGGTTTCGCAGTGCCGGCGGCACTGCTGGTCGCGGGCTTCGTGTTCGCGGCGGGCCATCTGCGGCATGCCTTGCTGGTTTATCTCGCCAGCTGGCTGTTCCTGCTCGGCGCCGTGCTTGGCAGCATGGCCTTGCTGATGATCCACACGCTCACCGGCGGCGCCTGGGGCGTGCGCCTGGGCCATGAACTGCGCGCGGCCATCCGGCTGATTCCGTACACGGCCTTGGCCGTGATACCGCTGCTGCTCGGCATGCACACGCTGTTTCCCTGGCTGCGGCAGCATGTGCCGGTGGATGATCCTTACCTGTATCACCAGCAGTGGTATCTCAATACGGCCGGACTGGTCGGGCGCACGCTGGTGGTGTTCGCGCTATGGATCGGCATGGCATATGGCCTGATCCGGCGTCGGACTATCAACCAGCGATTCGCCGCCGCTGGCCTGATCGTGATGTTGTTGACGGTGACGATCGCCGCGGTGGATTGGGTCATGTCGCTGGTGCCGTATTGGCATTCCACCGATATCGGACTGCTGCTGTTTACCAGCCAGCTGCTGATCGCCTTTGCCCTGGCCGTGCTGGTGCGGCTGGTGCGCAGCGCGCCATCGGCACGAGCGCCGTCGCGCACGTTGCGCGATTTCGGCAACCTGCTGCTGGTGATGGTGATGGGCTGGGCGTATGTCAGCTTCATCGACTACCTCACCGCATGGATTGCCGAACAGCCACATGAAACCGCGTGGTACGTGCCGCGGTTGCTGACCGATTGGTGGTGGCTAGGGGTGGCGCTTGCCTGCATGGGCTTCGGTATTCCTTTTTTCACGCTCTTGTTGGGCAAGGCCAAGGCATCCTGGCGTGCGCTGTGCGCGATCGCCGCGCTCAGTCTGTTCGCGCAATGGATCAACCTGGTGTGGCTGGTGTTGCCGAGCGCATCGGTGCATGGCGTGGCGCTGGCCTGGACCGATCCGCTGATCTGCATCGGCCTGCTCGGCTTGGGCGCGCTGGGCTACCGCGTCCGGCTGAGCGGTCGGGCGCGGGAGGACGAGGCATGAGCAAGGGCCGGCACGAGCCGCATGACGTGGACGCGCCGACGCTGCACAGGCTGGGCGCGATCGGCGCGCTGGTGCTGGTGCTGGTGTTATGCCTGATGTACGTGCTGTGGGAGCACGTGCATTCGCCGACGCTGAGTATGCCGCCGCCAGTGCTGCCGCCGGCGCCGCGATTACAGGCTGATGCGCCACCGGATCGCGTTGCGCAATATCGCTTGCAGACGCGGCAACTGGAGTCCTACGGCTGGGTCGAGCACGGCAGCGTGGCGCACATACCGATCGAGCGTGCGATGCACCTACTGGTGGCGCGGGATCGCGCGCTGTCCACGCAGCCCGGGCCAGGATCGTCGCCATGAACAAGACCTGGTTCGCGCTGCTATGGCTATGCTTGTATGCCGCTTGCGCAAGCGCCGCGCCGCCGCCACCCACCGACCTGACCGCGCGCGTCGGCTTTGACCAGAAGCTTGGTGCAACGCTGCCTTTGGATGCGCGCTTTACCGACGCCGCGGGTACGACGGCCAGTTTGCGGCAATGGATGGATGGGCATCCCGCGCTGCTGCTGATGGGCTACTTCCGCTGTCCCAATCTGTGCGACGTGACGCAGCAAGGACTTGCCCACGCCATGGCGGTATCGGGCTTGCGGCCAGGTCGGGATGTCAGCGTGATGTTCATCAGCATCGATCCGCGCGAAACGGCCGCCGATGCAACGCGCAGCCAGCAGATGGTGGCGCGGATGCCAGGCGATGCGAACGCCGCGGCCTGGCACTTCCTGCGCGGCGATGCCGCCGCCATCGCCGCCGTGACGCAGGCCACCGGCTTTCGCTATGCCTATGACGCGCGCCTGGGACAATACGCGCATCCAGCCGGACTGGTGATCGCCACCGCGGATGGCAGGGTGAACCAGTACCTGATGGGCGCGAACTATGTTCCGCAAACCGTGCATCTGGCGGTGGTCGCCGCCTCGCGGCATACGCTCGGCAGCATGGTCGACCAGTTGGTGTTGCTGTGCTGCGGCTATGATCCGGCCACCGGGCGCTACACCGTCACCATCGACCGGATCATGCAGGGCCTGGGTTTCGGTTTCGTGGCGGTGCTGCTGGGATTGTTCCTGCTGTTGCGGCGGCGCCGGCCGGGAGTTGCGCCATGAGCATCCAACCACCGGAAGCGTCCAATTTCGCGGTGCCGATCGATCGCATGTTCGACGCCATGCTGTTGCTGTGCGGCGCGGTGGCGGTGGGCGTGTTCGTGGCAATGATCTGGTTGTGCATCAAGTACCGGCGCGGCAGCAAGGCGAACCGCGAAGGCGGCGCGCGTCAAAACCTGGCGGTCGAGTTGAGCTGGACCTTGATTCCGTTCGTGCTGTTTTGCGGCATCTTTGCCTGGAGCATCGATCTGTGGACGACGCTGCGCTCGCCGCCGGCCAACGCGCTGCCGATCTACATCATCGCCAAGCAGTGGATGTGGAAAGTGCAGCACGCCAACGGCCGCCGCGAGATCGATACGTTGCACGTGCCGCTGGGGGAGCCGGTGCGATTGATCATGACCTCGCAGGACGTGATCCACAGCTTTTATGTACCGGATTTCCGCGTCAAGCAGGACGTGGTGCCGGGGCGCTACACCGCGTTATGGTTTATCGCGACCAAGCTTGGCGAGTTCCCGCTGTTCTGCTCCGAATTCTGCGGCACTGGCCATGCGGCGATGATCGGCACGGTAGAAGTGGTCTCGCCTGCCGACTACCGCAAGTGGCTGCAGGCGAAACCGACGCTGGCGCCGGCCGTGGTCGGACGGAAACTGTTCGAACAGTTCGGTTGCAGCGGCTGCCACGATCCGCACTCGGGCATCCATGCCCCCGACTTGCACGGCCTGTATGGCACGCAGGTCAGGCTTGCCGATGGTTCGGCGGTGGTCGCCGACAACCGTTACCTGCATGACTCGATCGTGCTTCCGTCGACGCAGATAGTGGCCGGCTACGCACCGATCATGCCCGTGTACGAGGGACGCATCGATGAGGAAGACATTCTGTCGCTGATGGCCTACATCAAGTCGCTGGGTCCGCAGCCGGCCGCACCGAAGGGAGACGTTCATGAGCAGCGTTAGCGCGAACGCCGGCCCAAGCGAAGCCGGCTATCTGGTGGAGGGCGGCCGCACGCTGCGGTCATGGCTGTTCACGCATGACCACAAGCGCATCGCGCTGCTGTATACCCTCTCGATCACGCTGTTCTTTTTCCTCGGCGCGGTGGCGGCCACCCTGATCCGGCTGACGCTGATCCATCCCGATGGCCGGCTGATGTCCGCCGAAACCTACAACAAGACCTTTACCTTCCATGGCGTGGTGATGGTGTGGTTTTTCCTGATCCCTTCGATTCCTTCCACGCTCGGCAATTTCCTGGTGCCGTTGATGATCGGTGCGCGCGACGTGGCCTTTCCGCGCCTGAACCTGTTCAGCTGGTACCTGTACATGGCGGGCGGCCTGTTCACCATCGCCACCTTGTTGCTCGGTGGCGTGGACACCGGCTGGACCTTCTACACGCCGTTCTCCACCATGTTCTCCAATTCCAATGTGATGCTTACCGTGATCGGCGTGTTCGTGGTGGGCTTTTCGTCGATCCTCACCGGCCTGAATTTCATCGTGACGATCCATATGATGCGGGCGCCGGGCATGTCCTGGTATCGCTTGCCGCTGTTCATCTGGGCGATGTATGCCACCAGCATCGTGATGATGCTCGCCACGCCGGTGCTGGCGATGACGCTGGCATTGATCGGACTGGAGCGGCTGGCCGGCGTGGGCATCTTCGATCCGGCGCTGGGTGGCGACCCGATCCTGTTCCAGCATTTTTTCTGGTTCTATTCGCATCCGGCGGTGTACATCATGATCCTGCCCGCCATGGGCGTGGTCAGCGAGCTGATCTGCTGCGGCGTGCGGCGCAAGATCTTCGGCTACAAGTTCATGACCTGGTCGATGCTCGCGATTGCCTTCATCGGCTTCCTGGTATGGGGACACCACATGTTCGTGGCCGGGCAGTCGATGTATGCCGGCATCGTGTTCTCGATCCTGAGTTTCGTGGTGGCGGTGCCTTCGGCGATCAAGGTCTTCAATTGGTTGACCACGCTGCACAAGGGCACCATCGATTTCCACGCGCCGATGCTTTACGCGCTGGGCTTCGTCGGCCTGTTTACCCTGGGCGGATTGACCGGGCTGTTCCTGGCCGCGGTGGCCCTGGACGTGAATCTCACCGACACCTACTTCGTGGTCGCGCATTTTCACTACATCATGGTCGGCGGTTCGGTGATGGCGTACCTGGGCGGCATCCATTTCTGGTGGCCGAAGATCACCGGCCGCCTGTATTCGGAGCGCATGGCGCAACTGGCGGCCGTGCTGATGTTCATCGGCTTCAACCTCACGTTCTTCCCGCAATACGTACTTGGCTACATGGGTATGCCGCGCCGTTACCATCAATACCTTCCGCGCTTCCAGGAATTGAACATCCTGTCCTCGATCGGCGCGGCGGTGCTGGCTATTTCCTATTTGCTGCCATTGTTCTATTTCGCACGCTCTCTCTACCGCGGCGAGCGCGCCGGACCGAACCCGTGGAACGCAACCGGCCTGGAATGGACCACCGCTTCACCGCCGCCGGAACATAACTTCCAGGTCACGCCCGTGGTGACGGAAGGGCCATACGAGTATCGCCACCGATGAACGCTTCCGCGCACGACTTGGCGGTGCAGCAGCAGTTCGATGACGCGCCCCAGCAGAAAGCCGCAGCGATGCTTGGCATGTGGGCGTTCATCGCCACGGAAGTGCTGTTCTTTGGCGTACTGTTCGCCGGCTATGTGATTTGCCGCTGGCGTTTTCCGCTGGCCTTCCTGGAAGGCAGCGCGCATACCGATTTTGCGCTCGGCACTACGGAAACGGCGATCCTGCTGACCAGCGGCTGCATTGCCGCGCTGGCCGTGCGCGAGATCCAGCTCGACAACGCGCGCCGCAGCGCCATCCTGCTGGTGGTAACGGCGCTGCTTGGCGTGGCCTTCCTGGTGCTGCACGGCATGGAGTATCACGACGAATACGGCGAAGGGCTGATTCCCGGCCTGCGCTATACCCAATCAGGCCCGGGCGCGGCGCCGATGGAGATTTTTTTCAGCCTCTACTACGTCATTACCGGCTTTCACAGCTTGCACGTGCTGATCGGCGTGGTGTTGCTGCTGACCATGGCGGTGCGTACATGGCGCGGCCAATTTCACGCGGATTACTACACGCCGATCGAAGTGGCGGCACTGTACTGGAGCCTGGTCGATATCGTGTGGATCTTTGTGTATCCGGCGATCTATCTGGTAGGGAGCTCGGGATGACGCAACGCGAGGTCCCTTCATTGGGCAGCCATCTATGGGTGCTGGCAGCGCTGCTGGTATTGCTGGCCGCGTCGGCATGCCTGTCGCGATTGCCGCTCGGTTGGTGGGTGCTGGTGATCAGCGCCACGGTAGCGGTGGCGCAGGCGCTGCTGGTGCTGGTGGTATTCATGCGCCTGAAAAGCGCCCATCCCATGCTGCGGATCATCGCGGTGATGAGCTTTACCTGGCCGTTGCTGCTGGTGGCCTTGTCACTGGGCGACGCTATGACGCGCTCGCTGCTGCATGCGCCGTGGTGAGTGCGGCGCATGCGTGGCCTTGTCTGGGTTCATTCCCGGGTCTTGGAAGGTACGAAAGCCGAAACCGGATCGCTGGCGGGGAACGTTTCCTCCAATGCGTGATCGTAGTTCTCGTTCTCGTGCTGTTTGCGCTGGTCACGTGTTGCCTGGTTTTCCGGCTTCAATGGCGCTTTGTCGATGGGGTGGGGTGAATCTTTGCGGTCGTGCGAAGACATAGGGGCACCTCGCGATGTGCAGGCCCATGCTCCCACGCGCTGCGTGACGTGCGAATCGAAAAGATGTAAACGGCCGTTGCTTTCCGGTGATCGGCATGACGAATGCATGAGCGCGCTCGCGCGCAGCATTCACGCCGCATCCGGACCGGCAAGCGCAAAGTGAGTCCACTGATTGCACATGAGCGAGTGAACAATGGACGAGCGCGATAACACCAGACCGCCGCATAACTCCGGCTATCCGGAACCGGAGCCGGCCGGCAAGCACCAGCAAGAGCCCGATGCGAATTCGCCGCACGAGTCGCAGAACGTGCCGAAGAAGAAACCGTATCCGTCGTCGGGCTGAGCCGTGCAGATCGAAACCTTCCTGTTCGAGAAAAATGGCTGGATGCCGAACAATCCGCGATTTCCGGTCTTGCTGTACAAGAACGCACTCGGCGATCGCCAGGACATCGGGCCGAACGATGTGGAGGACTTGTTTCGAAGCAACGGCTGGGAGCCGCGTTGGCGCGCTGGTGTCTACGGTTATCACCACTATCACAGCACCGCGCACGAGGCGCTTGGTTTCGTGGGCGGCTGTGCGTGCCTGATGCTCGGCGGCCCGGGCGGATCCCGGGTCGACGTGCGGCCAGGGCAGGTATTGGTATTGCCTGCGGGCGTGGGCCACTGCAGCGTCAGGGCTGAGAAACACTTCCTTGCGGTTGGCGCCTATCCGCCGGGACAGGATTGGGATGTATGCAGGCATGCCGCCGACGCCGCGGCCCTCGAGCGCATCCAGCGCTTGCCGAGGCCGGCCACCGATCCGGTGGAAGGCAAGGACGGCTTGCTGCTCGACCTATGGCGCTGAGCGTTCTCCTGGATCGATCACCTCCATGCTGACGCCATGTTGCTGAGCCTGCGCGTTGGCCACTTCGCGCACGCGCCTGGTCACTCCGGCGTCTTCCGGTACCTCGATCTCGATCGAACAAAGGCCCGGCAGGATATCTTCCTCGACCTGCGGCATCAGCTCGGCAATTTGCGCGACGTGTTCGACGCCTTCGACGTCATGCAGGGCGGCGATGAGATCGTCGGCGTCTTGCTGACTTCCAATCAGGCGCAACGTGAGACTGGGCATGGTCTTCTTCCGTGTGGTCCTCCGACGAAAAGCTACACACCAAAAAATTGCCAGTGCGCGAAAGGGCGATGAACGGCAGGTGATGATTGCGCCAACCGTGTAGCAGTAGTCGATTCCGCTTTCGCTTCGCCTCGACCTCGCGTGTACCGCCGCTGCGACAGCATGCCTGTACTGGCTGATATCCGGGCTTCTGCTGTCCTGCGTGCAGCGCGCGGTGAACGAGGGGAATCCCGCCTGATCCCAGTGCCCTTGTTCAGGCTTGAGGACGGTGTGCCATGAGCGACGAAACGATTTCCACTTCCCGCCGGCGACTCATGCAGGGCGCCTCTCTCGGTATGGCCGTGGCGATGAGCGGCGCGGCCTGGAGTGCGCAGAAAGAGGAGGGCGCCAACGCCACCGACCAGGCAGCGGCGCCGCTGCGGGATCCGCGCCAAGGCTATCCGCACCCGCCATTCCAGGAACAGTCGCAACCCTGGCCCGGCTTGGCCGGAAAAATGACGCCACGCCCGGACCACGGCGAAACCAGCTATCGCGGTTCCGGCAAGCTGCTGGGGCGAAGAGCGCTGATTACCGGCGGCGATTCGGGCATCGGACGCGCAACAGCAATCGCCTTCGCCCGCGAAGGCGCGGACGTGGCCATTTCCTACCTGCCGGCCGAAGAACCGGATGCCAAGGAGGTGATCGAGCTGATCCAGAAGGCCGGACGCAAGGCGCTGGCGCTGCCGGGAGATATCCGCGACGAAACCATGTGCCAGAACCTCGTGGCACGGGTGATCGCGGCCTTCGGCGGCATCGACTTGCTGGTCAATAACGCCGGACGGCAGCACAGTTTTGATTCGATCCTCGACATCACCACCGAATACTTCGATTGGACCTTGAAGACCAATCTCTATGCGATGTTCTGGATCACCAAGGCCGCGGTCGCGCACATGCCGCCGGGTTCGTCGATCGTCAACACCGCTTCGGTGAACGCCTACGATCCGGCAGTGAATCTGCTGGACTATTCGCTGACCAAGGGCGGCATCGTCGCCTTCACCAAGGGGCTGGCCAAACAGATGATCAAGCGCGGCATTCGCGTCAACGGGGTGGCGCCGGGGCCGTTCTGGACGGCGCTGCAGGTCAGCGGCGGGCAGACGGAGAAAAACATCAAGGATTTCGGCGGCAACACGCCGATGGGCCGTCCGGGCCAGCCGGCGGAAATCGCCCATGTCTACGTGCAGCTCGCCGCAGCGGAATCCTCCTATGTAACGGGGCAAATCTACGGCGAAACCGGTGGACGAGGTGAACCATGATGGCGCGAACCCTGTGTGTGCTGGGCATGGCGCTAGCCTTGGCTTCAGCCGCCGCGTATGCGCAGCAGCATGCGCCGCTGGATACCCGCGAGCAGGCTTTCGTGGCACAGGCCACTTCCGATGACGCCATGCAGATCGCGCTGGCGCAATTGGCGCTCGGCAAATCAAGCAACGGCAAGGTGCTCGCGTTGGCGAAGAAAATCGTCAGCGACCATACCGCGCTCAACCTGCAATTCGCGCAGCTGGCATCCAATACTGGCAGCAAGGGCCATGCGCATGGCGTGCCTGCGCAGAATATCGCGGGGATGAAAGCGCACCTGCAGTCGCTTAATGGCGAAGCCTTCGATCAGGCATTCGCCGGCATCATGGTGAAAGAGCACCGAAAAATCATCGCGGCCTATGAAGTCGCTGCGCAGACATCCGCCGATCCGCGGCTGAAGAAAATCGCCAGCCAGGGCATTCCGGTCCTGCAAGGGCATCTGGCGATGGCGCAGGCGTTGATGAAGGATGGCAGCCCGGCGGAACAGCGGCGCGAGGCCAAGTAAGGCGGATCATGTGTCGTCCTGGCCCGTTTTCGCGGGCTTCGCCTTGGACGATTTGGGCTCTTCCTTTTTCTTGCCTTTGCTTGGCGTGCCGCCACCGCGCTGGGTGTCGAAATCGAGCGAGGCAACGCGCTCTTGTTCGTGCATTTCGTTCTTGCGATTGCGCATGGCCAGGGTTGCGTTGCGAATGTTCATGGCGTTCCGTGATGCGGGGATATGACCTGGCCGCACGTTCGCAGACGACACCTGAAAGCGGCGCGCAGGACATGTCAACAGCAGCCTTCACGATCTGCCAGAGCATCACCTAGAGATCGATCTTGGTGCCGATCTCGATCAGCTGCCGGGCGGACATGCCGTAGTAGCTGATTGCCGGCATTGCGTTGCGCGCCATGTAGATGAAGAGTGCCTTGCGCCAGCGCGACATCCGCTGCTTGCCGGAGGCAACCGGTTCGTCGCGGCCAAGGAAATAGGTAAGCAGGTCTGGATCCAGTCCCGGTTCGAAATCGAGCGCCTTGAGTCCTTCGGCCACGTTCATGGTTTCGGAAAAGCCGTAGCGCAAGGTGACCGAATAAAAGCCTTCGCCAAGATCGTGGATTTCGCTGCGAGCATCCTCGCCGACCCGCGATGCATCGCCGGAATCGTCCACGTGCAGCAATACGTTGCGCTCGTGCAATACCTGATTGTGCTTGAGGTTCTTCAGCAATGCCTGCGGCACCCATTCGTCGTTGATGGTGAGAAATACCGCCGTGCCCCTGGCGCGCATCGGCGGCGCTTCCCGGATGTGGGCAATCAGGTCGCTGATGCGCTCACCCTCGCTGTGCAGTCGCTGCAGCATCAGCTGGTGGCCGCGCCGCCACGTCGTCATGATCAGCATGGCGCCGACCGCGATCAGCAGCGGGAACCAGCCGCCGTTGACGACCTTCAACAGGTTGGCAGCGAAAAACGCGCCATCGATGAGCATGAAGACCAGGCTGAACGCGATCAGCGCCGCCCAGTTCCAGCGCCAGTTGCAACGCGCCACCACCATCAGCAGCACGGTCGTCAGCAACATGGTGCCGCTGACGGCGATGCCGTAGGCGCCGCCCAGGTGCCGGGACGATCGGAAGAGCAACACCGCCGCGAGCACGGCCACCAGCAGCATGGCATTGATCGCAGGCACATAAATTTGCCCTTCCATTTCCCGCGAGGTGTGATGGACCCGGGCGCGCGGCAGATAGCCGAGCTGGATGCCCTGGCGCACCATCGAAAAAGTGCCCGATACCACCGCTTGCGATGCGATCACGGTAGCGCAGGTGGCCAGCGCGATCATGGGATAAAGCAAGGCATGCGGAACCAGCAGGTAGAACGATGCGTGCGAAGCCTTTGGCTGTTGCAGCAGCAGCGCACCTTGCCCGAAATAATTGAGCAGCAGCGCGGGGAGGGTGAGGCTGAACCAGGCCAGGCGGATAGGTGCGGTGCCGAAGTGCCCGATGTCCGCGTAGAGCGCTTCGGCGCCAGTCAGCACGAGCACCACCGCACCCAGCGATTCAAAGCCGCGGAAGCCGTTGTGCATCATGTACAGCACGGCATAGGCCGGGTTGGCGGCGGCAAGCACGTGCGGGTTGCGCACGATACCGGCCGCGCCGAGTGCGGCGGCGGCCAGCAGCCACAGCGCCATCATCGGTCCGAACAGACGGCCAAGCAGGGAGCTGCCGCGCTTTTGCAGCATGAACAGGCCGATGATGATGACCACCGCGATCGGTAACACCCACGGCTTCATCCCCGGCTCGGCCAGTTGCAGTCCCTCCACCGCGGACAGCACGGAAATGGCCGGGGTGATCACGCTGTCGCCGAAGAACAGCGCGACACCAAGCAGGCCCAGCATGATGATCAGCCAGGTCAGCCAACCTCGCCCACGCAACGCGCCGCGAGCGAGCGCGCCCAATGCCATCATGCCGCCTTCGCCGTGGTTGTCGGCACGCATCACGAACACCACGTATTTGCCGGTCACCACCAGCAGCAGCGCATACAGGCATAGCGAAAGCAGGCCGAGCACGTTGTCGTGCGTCGGCATTACGCCTTGTTCGTCGAAGCCCTGCTGCAGGGCATAGAGCGGGCTGGTCGCGATATCGCCGAACACCACGCCGATGGCCGCAAGCGCGAGCATCGGTAACGGAGGCTTTTTGTCGTTTTGCTCGCGGCCTGGCTGCATGGGAAGCTAACGACTCTGGCGGAGCCCGATAGGTGCGCGCGTTTCGTGGACGTGGGCGCCAGGCGCGTCCAGCACTGCCGAAGCCTCCCATCACGATGGTGAACGAGAGGTGGTGGCGCTTATCGGCAGCGGTTCACGCCGGGCTTAACGATGCGATCTGCGTAACCAGTTCTGCCATGGCCTGCTTCACCGAGTCGGCGCTTGAAGCAAATTCCGTCTCCGGATCAAGCGCAGCGCCATGACGGATGACATCTTCCGACAGGGTCAACGCCGGCGAGGTTGCCACCATGCCCATCTTCAAGCCGGCGGCGACTTGCCTGAGCTGCTCGGCACACTTGCCGCCGCCATGGCCGCCATAGGTGATGATGGCCGCCGGCTTGCCTCGCCACTCGCCATAAAGATGATCAATGGCGTTTTTCAGCGGTGCGGGGTAGCCCCAGTTGTATTGCGGGCTCACGAACGCCACCGCGGCGGCGGCGCTGATCTTCTCGCTCCATGCCTGCGTGTGCGGTTGCCTGTAGCTGCCACGATGAGGAAGTTCGGGTTCGTCATCCACGGGAAGGGGCCAATCGGCCAGGTCCACGACTTCGAAGGCGAGATCCGTGCAGGCTTCGCCGATCTGCGCGATCCATTGGGCGATTTGTGGACAGACCCGGCCGGAGCGTTGGCTGCCCATGATAAGCAGCACCACCGGCCTGGTGCGGTGGGAGGACTCGATCGGATGCTTGGCGGGCGTATTTGCATGTATCATGCACGCAATATAGCCGGCCACGCCAAACAAGTAAAGCATGTACGATACACGTAATAAGGATGCGCTCGCGTCCGCCCTGCTTGACCTGATGGGCTGCATGAACAGTCCGCGCCAGGATGACTTTCTGTTGCGCGAAGCTGGCGTATCGCTGGACCGCGCCTTGTTTCCGCTGCTGGTTTGCCTCGGGCGCGCAGGCGTCATGGGCGTGGCGGAACTCGCCGATCAGGTAGGCCGGGACCCCTCGACGATCAGCCGGCAAGTGTCGAAACTGGAAGAGCTGGGCCTCGTGCGGCGCAAGCGCAGCAAGGAAGACCAGCGCATCCGGGAGGCCAGCATTACCAAGGCGGGAATCCGCATGATCGAGGCCATCGTCAATGCGCGCCGTCGGCTGCTGGACCAGCTGCTTGATGGCTGGACCAAAGAAGACCGCGATAACCTGCCCAGGCTGATGCAGATGCTTGCGTCGGCCATGAAGGAAAAATATAGGGCCGAGGGTTGAAAGCCAGGTACATGCAGGAGCGGCGGACCATCGTCGAACATATTCGATATGCTGCGAGCGCCGACGCATAAGCGCAGCTTGCGAGTGTTCTGATCGACGAGCCATTCGTACTATGCGAGTCTTGGCGCTCCACCGAACTAAGGAAAGTTCTTATGAATCGCCATCTTCTTTTTATTACCCTATTGCTCGCGAGCATCACTGCGCACGCCGCGACCTCGCTGCGCGTCGGCAGCAAGGTGCTGACCATCGGCGACAGCGCAGTACACGTGTTGCAATTGATGGGCGAGCCAACGATACGCACCTTCAAGCAACAACAAGCTAATGGCTTGCCGGATAACCAGCTTGCGCTTGCCGAACAATGGCAATACGCACAGGACGGCAAAACCATCGTCATCACCATCGTCGGGGGCAGGGCTACCAATTTTGAGACGCTTTACGAGTGACCATGGGTCTCGTGCGGCCATTGAGTGCAGTCATTGGAAGCTCATCGGAGCGCATGGCCGAAGGCATCCCATAAACATCCAGCGGCTCAGCGGCTACGCCGCCGCGCTGCCTTCGAATCGCCATGTCATTGCCACCATCGACCGGGCCATGGGCGTCAGAATCCGCGCAGCCGTCACAAGCCTGGGGACGAACCATCGCCCTGGCTCAGCGGCAACCAGGAGGACGTATGAGACCGTCGTGGTTCGCGCTGTTTGCCGTCGTTGCCATAAGTGGCCTGCATGCACAGCCGCAGGTCTGGCAGCCTTCGCCGGGGCATACGCAAATACCGTTATGGCCCGGAACCCCGCCCGATGCCCAGCCCGTGCCGGGACCGGAATACGCCACGTCAGACCCCAAGTCGCTCATCGCCGGCAAACCGATGATCGCGGAAAGCAATGTGTCGCAACCGACGATGACGATCTATGCCCCGGAGGGAAAAAACACGGGAGCCGCGGTCATCGTTTTTCCGGGTGGCGGCTTCCAGATTCTGGCCATGGACCTCGAAGGCACGGAGGCGTGCGACTGGCTTACCTCCAAGGGCATCACATGCGTATTGCTGAAGTATCGCGTCCCGAGTACGCCTTATAACTGGCGATGCAATTGCCGTCCTGACGATTTTTCGCTATCGGTGCCGGCGTTGGAGGATGCCCAGAGAGCGTTGAAACTGGTGCGTTTTCACGCCGCGGAGCGGCGCATCGACCCACACAAGATTGGCGTACTCGGGTTTTCGGCGGGCGGTTATCTGGTGACGGAAGCCAGTACGAACTTCAGACGCCGCTTGTATACGCCGGTCGATGCGGCCGACAGGGAAAGCAGTCGCCCGGATTTCGCCTTGGCGATTTATCCGGGCCATCTGGCAACCGATAAGGATGCGTTGAACCCTAACGTTCCGGTTTCCCGTGAGACGCCGGCCACGTTTTTGCTGCAGGCAGAGGACGACGACACGGATGGTGTAAACCAATCGCTGGTCTATTACGCCGCGCTGAAGCACGCTGGCGTGCCAGTGGAGATGCATCTATACGCCAAGGGAGGCCATGCCTTTGGCATGCGAAGCACGGCCAACCCCATCACCCATTGGCCCGAGTTGGCATCGACTTGGCTGCAGACCATCGGAATATTGCCGGCAAGGTAAGCAGCAAGCACATTGGAGGAGCGCAGGGCTCTTCGGTATATGCCTCCTCTGGTCAAACGCGGTTTCATCACGGAAAGCGCCAATGAATCGATGCGGGAGAAATGCTGCTTTTAAACACGGTCGAGTTTATCCATTACGACGTCCAGAGCAACGTCGCTCTTTTCCGAACCCTGAATTTCCGTCTTAATGCCGGGCAAGCTTCTCTTGAGGTTATCTTTGTTTATCTTATACAACATCTTGCTTTTTGTGTTTGCATCATCTGGCATCCACAAAAAAAATATCAAACTAGACCCGGTGCTGTTACTATAGTCAAACCATTCTACTGCATAGCGGCAATCGTCGTCCGGAAGCTGAGCTAAAAAATCGTCATGGGACGCAGACCGATCTCCCTGGCTGTCGACGATAATCTCCGTCAGGTTATCGCTAAATTTGTAAGTAATATACCGATTTGTATTCTTAATTTTCATGTTATTGAACGTGGTTACGACCAGGTCGTTCACTATCGCATCGGTATTGGCCATGGCGTTGCCTCCGCAAGTAGGGCGATTCACTCTGTAAGAGTATCGGTGTCTATTAGTTGGCGCGTTGCTGGTCGCGCCAAAACCAGTGGAAGGACTGTATCTGTCATGCCGTTAATATGGGATGTTTCGTTCTGTGCTTTTTTATCGCAAGGGAATAACGGGATCAGGTGCTGTTGAATTCCCGTAAGCCGTAATCGATTGTGAACGCTTTGGACAGGACAAGGATAGTTCAGTGAGGCGGGCGAGAACCCCGGGTGCCTATGAGCATTAAAATCACCACAACAAGACCAATATAGATGCCCTCTTTGGCGCCGGCTCCCAAGGCCACGGATAGAAGTGCCGAACCGTTGATTTCGATGCCACTCGAAATACACTTAACGACACCGACAGCAATTCCCAATATGTCGGTAAGCAGGGCAAACGTGATGCCTGCAAGGAGAATCTTTAAGTGGCGCATCATTTGTTACCACTGGTTGTTGCCTTGTCCACTACAGCGTTTCCTACTTCAGAAACACCAGCACCAAGTGTGTTGCCCGCGATAACTGAACCAAGCGACGAAAAAATCGGCGTCTTGGTCCAATTGATTCATCAATACCTATTCTGACCGACGACTCTGGAACCTGCTTGATCCGTTGCGCATTACCGATTCGGTATATGAGCCATCCGCACTCACCCACTACGCCCTTCCGAGCATCGGTCAAACAGATGAAGGTAAAACGATAATTACCAAAAATTTTTAACATGTTCGCCATTTAGCTTATTTATATATATTAAATGCACAACCAAAATCCATATTGGAATGCAAAAAGCAAGTACGGTTGTTATATTTGTCGTCAAAAAAATTTTATAGGTCGCCATTAAGCCACCAAATAATCCAAGAAAGAATCTAAATCCCAAGCGAAATGATCGCCCTCGAATGACAGAAAGCGCAAGCATCCAAACCAAAGAAATGCTAAATATCCCGCCGATATTAGGAAGCAAGTCAAAAAACCTGCCAAGAAATCCACGCTGATCTGTACTTATTGGAAATATCGCTTCAATGATGGCAAGTAATAAAACTGGCGCAGAATACAAGGCCAGAAGCGTCGGCGCGGTCGCAAGAAAAATTATTTCAACGAAAAGCCATTTTTTCATGTCCTGTCCTTATCTATTGCAGTTGGGACACCAACCGGTGCCGCCTCCGATAAAGATCGGGTATTGTTTCGTGTACCAAGTACCTCCTGGCGTCCAAGCTCCCAGCGGCGTTCCGCCAAACGCCCGCGGTGGAACGTTGGGCAGCGTAGTAAACGGTGTGGGCGACGTTAGCCGCCGCGCCACCGATGCCCACGTTGATCCCGTCCTGGCTCACCTTGCGGCCTTGATTGATATCGCTGGTGCCAACGGCCGCATCGATGGTGACGTTGTTGCCCACGATGTCGGTACCGGTCTAGCTGGGCACGCCGCTGCTGATGATGTGCACGGCATTGCCGCCAATGAAAATGATCATTATCGCGATACACTACTAGTCAAGGATCTCAAATGATCATCGGTAAAGGTGGAATCATTATTATGATCAGGCTGATGACACCAATCATCGCAACAGATATCCATCCGTAAATTTTCAACGCCGTCAAATTTTTATCGTAAATGTTATATAAATATATTAAATGCCATATGCTTAAAAGAGAAAATGTTCCGGAAGAAACAAGAAAGATAAAATCAATTTTCCCAAGCCGAGCTAAGCTATTACCCAAGAGCGATATGGCGAACCTTGCAGACATGGTGGCCGCTATCGTGGTAAAAACAAAAAGGATCAAATAAATAGAATTTTCAAATCGCCTATTCCTTGCCATATATATCATCAAAAAAACGCTCACTATGTAAGAGATAGCGTGTATTGCAACAAGTGGCCCATCTTCTACTAGTCTAGATGAAATAAAAATTATTACAGTTGGAGAAGATGAAATAAGTGCCAGGATTCCAATCCTGCCAAAGTCGTTCGCCATAATTTTTACCTCGAATCACGAACTGAATCTATCTGGCTTTTACCGTAACTAATTCGGTCTTGCATATCAAATATATTTTTCTTACGTTTTTAATAAAACAACAAAAAAAATATAACCACATTGAACCAGGCGCTCCGTGTCTCCAAGTGGTCGTACAGCCTGCGACAACTATCAAAATGGAGTTCGAGGTCGAGTACCTCCGATTAGCGTAAGAATGAAAATTACGCATCCTGCCCAAGCTCCCATTTTCATTGCCAGTGGAATGGCAATTGAAAAATTATAAGGAATACTAGAGTCAAAGCATTTTACATAAGAAATTGCTATTGCCATGATAAATACGGCGATGAAAGCAACTAGTCCAGAAAAGGCCAGATCTTAACAATCTCGTTGTTTAATCTGTCATTGAGTGTTTAGAGAATCTTCAATTTTTTCCTCTTTAACTTCTTATCGGATGGATTAAATAGAAACGCGATCCAAACGAAAAAAAACCAACCATGCCAATGATGGCAAGAATGAAGCCCCCGCTTTGGGTGGTAATGAACCAGGAGACCGAAGTCAAAGCCTTCATCCGCACATAACATGAAACGGCGACCCTCCCGTCATGCTAGATAAGCAATAGAATAATAAAATGAAAGCGCTTCTCCATTGGAAAATATTTTGCTTCATTTGCAAACTCCTACATAACCATTTGCGCCCATTATTTGGCAACCAAATTCGATTTATTGATTCACATCCATCGCATCGATCTTATAAATAGCTCATCCAGCTTCAATTACAAGTTTTGTAAGCCAATCTTGCTGCTCATAAATCGGCTGCAAAAGCTGCTGCTCGTTGTTGAACTGCTGCATGCTCCAGTTATTCTGTTCTGCACGGAGCAATTGACGAACTTCGAGATGGCCAGAGTGATTTTCTGCTCCACCAAATCATAGCGGCATAGTAAGAGACATTAAAAGGAATATAAATTATTATAGCCATAATTCCAAAATTTGGAATTCCAAATGCAAATACGTAAACAAACAAGTGAAGAGCCAATGCGGCGTCCCAGCGCATAAATAAGAAAAAATTTCCAGAAAATGCAATCGTATAAGCCGGCATTAATGGCGGTATTAAAAATAAGAACCAATGTGGAAATATATTTTCCGCGTGACCTATGAAATGCATGTATGCATAGTAATAAATTAATATTAATGATATGACGTATGTCACTGAGTAATTTAAAAACATTTTCCTATCAATGCCAAATGAATCAATGATCTTATTCATCGTATAAACGAATAAAAAGCTAAGCAAAACAAATGGTGCCGCAGGTGTAGCGTAGGCATAGTATTTGCCTGCTCTTGTGGCTATAAGGATGCTCAAAACAATGCCCCTGTAGTGCAAAACCAATGCGCCGCATAGCATGCTCGTAAAACAGTAAGCTGAAAATAGGCATATTTCTATAATGCGCGAATGGCCTTTCATTATTGGCAACCTCCTTGATAGCCAAATACAGCCAATCTTGTGCAGCCAAATTTAATTCTTTCATTGATATTTATTGGATTGATCTGGTAACTCCCTTCTCCGCCAAGCCAAATCATTCCTCGCGTCAAGCTATTTTGCTGCTCATAAACCGGCTGCAAAAGCTGCTGCTCGTTGTTGAGCTGCTGCATGCTCCAGTTATTCAGATCGAACGATGGGCTCTGATAATTCCGGTAGACGTTAGCAAAGCTGTTCTGGCCATTCTGCATGATCAAATTACCAGCCTGGTTGCGCCAATCGACTAGCCCACCACCCGTAAGAAAGTTCCCTACGCTGAACTTTGCGCCCATCAAATCTTCTTTGGATGTTTCCTGTGCTGCACCAAACCAGGGCGCACCCGTCTGTTGAAACATCGCTCCAAAGAAGTTGGCACGTGCATCGATCGTGTTGATGGTGCCGTAGGCTGACTGATTAGTCATGACTAAGGCTAATACGTTGCCGCGCGATTGGATAATGTCATCGGTTACCGATCCGGACACACCAGCGTAGGAAGGTATGGCGTAATTGCCTGCAGATGTGTTGGCGTAGTTCAGTGCCTCACGCACGCCGTCTTGGCATGAGGCGCTGCTCGGCGCGGCTGCGCAAGTTTGCTGGAGTGCTACGTCGTTCTGCTTTGATAATGCGGTGTATTGATCAATGACATTCTGGCAATCGCTTTGACTCCCGCACGATTTCAGTGCTTGCCTCAAGGCATCCATTTGCTGATGCGACAAGTAGTTGTAGCGCGTTCCGTCCAACGCCGTGGCCGCGCCGGCACCCCCACCCACGGCCGCACCCACCGCGGTGCTGGCGAGTTGCAGCATTGAGGCGAACTCCGGCGTGCCGGGTTTGTAACCCTGGCTTTGCAGGTAATCGGCCATCTGTTGGACTACCAGCTGATTGGCTGCTGCACCCAACGCACCTTGAGCCACGTTGCCACCGCCCAAGGCGGCGATGCCCGCACCCACCACGCCGTGCAGAATGGTGCGTTGCGGACTGCCTTCAGCCCAGCCCATCTGGTTGGCGAGGTCGCCCGCTGCCCGCATGCCGACATAGCCGGCCACCTGACTCAGTTCCATGTTCTCCTGCACCTTTTGTGCATCGAAGATCGGATGGAGTTTTTCGTTGCCTAGCGTAGGGTTGCGATCCAGGTCACTGAGGTCCTGGTTCGGGTTATCGCGCACGATGATCGTGCCTTGTGCGATGCCAGCATTCGTATCGCTGCTGCTCTTCCCATGCTGCGGCGTCGTCAGCGAGAGCGCGGTGCCGATGCCGCTGAGGGCATTGCCGACCGTACTGCCCCCTGCACCGTAGCCGCCGCTGATTCCCATGCTGCTGGCGCTGTAGTTCGCTTCGTTGTGGATGTTCTCGTAAGTGAGGCTGCCGGTGTCGAGGACGTTCTTGCTCGGATCGGCACTGCTGGCGATCACGCCGCCGACCAGATGCGTGTTGCCGCCCACGGCAAGCTGGAAGCCGCCATCGCCCGCCTGGATGCCGCTGACCTCGTTGACGCTCTGATAGTGGCTGTCCACCTTGCTCTGGTTATAGCTCAAGCTGCCACCGGAACCGTAGCCGATCACCACCTTGCCGCCGGCCTGCCACTGCTGGCTGGCGTAGTCGTCGGTGTCCTGTTCGCTTTGGATCAACAGGTTGTGGCCGATGGCGCCGATGACCTGATGGCCGATGAGTTGCGCACCCTTGAGGGTGGTGTCGTTGCCGCTGATCAGGGTAAGGGTGCCGTTGGCGTTGACGGTGGTGTCGGCGTGCGTGATGCCGTTGCCATGCGCCTTGCCTTCGCCGCCGGATGCCTGGGCATAGATGCCGATGCCGTCGCTGCCGATTTGCAGGCCCACGCCGCCACTGACGTTGTGGTTGGTGTTCTGCAGGCTGTGGTTTTCCGCCTGGCTTTGCAGGTTGAGGTTGTTGGCCGCAGCGAGTGCGACGTCTTGGCCGGACACCTGGCTACCGATGAGGTCCAGGTCGCCGCCGGTGGCCGCGAGGGTGACGTTGCCTTGGCTGATGATGTGACTGCCGTAGGCGATGTCATCGTGGGTGGTCGTGGTGTTGCCTGCGCTGCTGCCGCCAAGGCCCACTTGCAGGTTGATGCCGCTGGGGCTGTTTGTTTGGGTGGCTTCTTGCAGTCCGCCCTTTTGGGCCATGCCCACGGCATCGCTGGCCTGGTAGCCCGCTTGCGCGGCATAGAGCGCGGACAGGCGGCCGTCTTGCACCTGGCTGCCGCGTTGCCCGCTGTAGAGGGCGCCGTTCACGGCGTCGGCCGCCGCGCCACCGAGGCCCACGTTGATCCGCCCTGGCTCACCTTGTGGCTTTGATTGATATCGCTGGTACCCACCCCCGCATCGATGGTGACGTTGTTGCCCACGATGGCGGTGCCGGTCTGGCTGAGCACGTCGCTGCCGGTGATGTGTACGTCATTGCAGGCGCTGGAATGGGCAAGGCCGACGCCTCTCCGTTTTGAGTATCGGTTGCCAATATTACTTGCATTCTCGAATTGATTTTGCACTGTAGTCCATGTGCAACTCAACAGTTGCAATTCCTTTAAAAAAAACTGCTCGTCTATTGAATTGAAGAAAGATCCCTCCCTTGCAAAAAGCACCACTACCTTTATCATCCCATCCATTAGACGCTAAATAATTTATATCTTTCTTATATATGTCATCTGTTAATGATGAGAAAGATATTCCTCGCAATAAAGACGAAACGCCATATTTAGACAGGTCATTAGAAAACACTACATCCCCGCCATTTTTAAGAAGTAGATCAGCCTCTTTCTGCATTTCATTCAACTTCAATGCTGTTGTTTTAGCTGAAGGGTTTTTGCGGATTATGAATATAAATAGCGACAGCCAAGCTATACCAATAAATATTTTCAAAAATAGCGGGATCTTAATATTTGATTTTTTAATACTCATTGCTGCACTCCTGACCCCTCGCCTGAAATAGATAGCATGGCCCCTGTCCCGGCGTTTCCCGATAATTTATTTTTAACTCCAATTCCCCAGCCAATTTCGATAGCAGTTGCCCCGCCATATGCATGGTTAATACCTATGCAGAGCAGGTAACAAGCTGCACCCGAGCCGCCTCCTCCATTTAAGAAATTGTCCGTATTCACTGCTGGATCGTATGCGGCGGATCCACCGTTTAAGATCCACCCAAAAACAAACCCGGCACCAGGCTCCACGGGCACACTACCTCCAACCCCTCCGTACATCTGACCGTTGTGCAAATTCATCGTGACTGCACCAGATGCACCCAGCGCGTTGCCACCAGCTGATGCGTAGTCCGGAGGCGGTATTTGGTAAATTGAATCCGTCGGATACTTATAGACTTGAGGTGCCATCATCGCAGGCAACCCCAATCCGTCCGTCTCGTTTATCAACTGGCGATTTGACAAATAAGGCGAATCACCAATGATTGTCACGGCCCGATTGAGCAGTGTTACGTAAGCTTGGCTTGATGGATCGGTGTCGCGCAATTGATCTATCAGCGAGGGCGGTAACGCTGCCTGGGAGATCGCCCATTCGGCCATCGAGACATTTTGATTGTCACTGATGGTTTGCCATTTGGCTTCAGTGTTGTAGGTACATGCTTGATTGCTACCGCAAGCGGCAAGTTCTTGAGCTTTTTGATCCCGTTGCTGATGGCTCAAGTAGTTGTACTTCATCCCGTCCAACGCCGTCGCCGCGCCGGTACCGCCACCCACGGCCGCGCCCACCGCGGTGCTGGCGAGTTGCAACATCGTGGCGAACTCCGGTGTTCCTGGCTTATAGCCTTGGCTGGTCAGGTAATCGGCCATCTGCTGAAT